>JACRJN010000010.1 GCA_016235675.1 Candidatus Schekmanbacteria bacterium | reverse complement strand
CACCCACCCCAACCAGCCGCCCGAAACCTACGACTACGACGCAGTCGGCAACCGCTGGCCATCCGTCAACGTCTACGATGCCGCCAACAGATTATTGGAAGACGCCCAATTCACCTACACCTACAACCGCAACGGCAGCCTCACCAGCAAAACCGAGAAGGCAACCAGCGAGGTAATGAAGTTTTACTGGACCCCCGAAAATCAACTAATAAAGATCGAAAAATATCACACCTCCGAAACCACCCCTTATACAATTGCCACCTACATTTATGACGGCTTCGGCCGGAGAGTGGCAAAGAACGTAAATGGAGTCATCACCAAATACCTCTATGACAAAGCAGATATTTTATTGGAAACAGATAATAACGACAACGTTGTGGCCAGATACACCCACGGCCCCGGAATAGATGAACCGCTGATTATGCAGCGCGGCGGACAGAGCTACTATTTCGTGACGGACGGGTTAGGAAGTGTAGTAAAATTAGTCAATTCAAATGGAACGGTGATCAACAATTATGCCTACGATTCATTCGGCAACATTGTCAGCAAAACCGAAAGCGTACCAAATTCCTACACCTACACCGCCCGTGAATTCGATCCCGAATCCGGCCTTTACTACTACCGGACGAGGTATTATGACGCCAGGATTGGGAGATTTATCAGCGAAGACAAAAACCCCGGCAACATCTGGGAACCGATAAGCTTCAATAAATTCATATATACCTATAACAATCCGGTAAACTGGATCGACCCTTATGGGTTTGAGCCTGAATGTTCTGGTAGTAATACCGGAAATAATACAGATAATGATACTGAACAAAACGATGAATATAAACCGTATTTAAAACCAGAAGCACCTAAACCAGATACTGAACAAAAAGAAAAAGGGTGGGTTGATACTGCTGCAAAAATACTAGGAAATAAGGAAGTTTGCTGGGGTAATGTTTGTATAACGGTTGATGTGTCAATTAATGAAAACGAATTTCATACTGAAGCAGAAACTCGAGCTGGTACCGATATAAAAATTAAATGGTAAAAGGGATCATAATATGTATAGCTATAAATTTAACAAGTTAATTTTAATTATTTTTTTAATCTTTTTTTGTCTGGGGTTTAGCCTAAAACCAATCACTACTAAAGGGAAATGGCTGAATACTCTATTATTAAAAAAAGAATTTAAAACAATTATTTTAGAGTCCGATAAATTTTTAATTTCTGAACCAAATAATCTAGAAATTAGAATAATATTGGCGATGGCTTATCAACTTACTGGACAAATAGATGAGGCAATGAATCAAGCAAAAATTATTTTAGATAAAGATGAAACTAACATCCCTGCAAATGAAATTTTCATGTTTTCTCTAATGGAAAAGAAACATTTTGAAGAAGGTTTAGCTTTTGCAAAAAAAATATTACAAACTGATCCGAATAACGCAGAAGCTTATTATCTGTTTGGATGGTATAATTATGAAAAAGGAGATGAAAAAAATTTAAAAGAGGCAATAGAATATTTTACAAAAGCTGGGGAATTAGACCCCAAAAAGGAGTTAATGACTACAGATAATATTATAAGTATTCATATGATACTCCATGAATTTGAGAAAGCTGAAATACTCGCCAAAAAATTTATCCTAAATTTTCAGATAAAAAATTCCTTGAAGAAAGTGGCCCGGGACATGCCAAAGAAAGCATGTTAGATATAACATATGTTATATCAATTTCCTATGCTAGAGAAAACAATGCAAAAGAATCTTTAAATTTATTAAGGCAAATAATTGAAGTAGATAATACTTATAAAGCCAGGGCAAAAAGAAACAGAGACCTTTTTCAAGAAGTAGGAAAGTCTCAAGAATTTGAGGAATTGATTAAGTAATAATATTCCCGTCTATGGCGACTTGATCATCGGCAACAACAATCAGGACTCGGAAAGTTACACCCCCCTATGCGCTCCATCGGCACGGGCACGATTAGTGCGATAGATATTAACAGCATGAACGCAAGCGGGGCAAGCTTCGATCCGCCCAACAGCGCCACCGGCCATCTGGGGCTGATCGGCCTGGAACTCGATCCGGCCCCCGATTTAACCGACATCAGCGGAGCAATCTACGAACCGCTACCGCAGACCTTCAGCGTAACCAACAACACGGCCACCGGCATAACCACCGACCCAGCGGACGGCGATATGACCCAGGCGGCGGCGGTCAACGACAACTACAGCGGAGTCTGCGTTTTGGACAACCTCTACATCCAGGGCAAAGCCCGGCTAACCACCGGCGATGACCTCTACGTCCTGGGCAGCGTAACCATCAACAGTGGAAGCTACCTCACCGCCCACCGCATCTACCAGGCCGGATACTACCTGGGGCAGACCCTCTACACCGCCTCCCTCAACTTCGAGGCCGAGCCGGTGGCGCTGGTGAGAAACTATGCGGTTTTAAGGGGTGAAGGGCAAATGGTAAAGGGAGAAAATGAGCAGGAAACCGGGATGCAAGCGGAAAGCCCCCTCTCCCCTTCGTGGGAGAGGGTTGGGGTGAGGGGGAAATTCGGTATCACAGACATTCCGCCTGTGGCGCTCGAATTTGGTAGCACAGGCGTCCTACCTGTGAGCCTTGGTATTGGTGGCACAGGCATCTTGCCTGTGAGCGCAGGTACTCCTGCGCCATCATTCGGAACAAGGGAACACTTAATCGCCCTGGCGCAAACCGACACCGCCAGCGACGCTGTCATTGCGAGCCAAGCAAAGCAATCTCCTCTTCAACCGACAACCGAT
>JACRJN010000034.1 GCA_016235675.1 Candidatus Schekmanbacteria bacterium | reverse complement strand
TTCACCTCCTCAACATTCTCCAGTTTCTTTAAATGCTCTACATGCCGCTCCAAATTTGATAGTTTATGGCTTACTTTGTAAACAAACGGCTCCTCATCCTTAAACTTCAGAATCAAAGCGAACACCTGGATCACCTCCTTTTGTTTATTTGAAAAAGTTTAAAGCTTCTTGTTTTATTTTAAATTTGCGTTGCAACAGTTTGTTTTCATAAGAAGTCACATCAATCATGTGACGCTTACCAAAGGGCGCGCCCTCCAGCCGTCCATCGCTCAAGGCGATGCGTACGGTTTTTACTGGCAGGCCGGTTATCTCGGAAAATTTCTGTGTGGTTACAAAACGGGAATACATTTAAACTGCCTTTTTAACCACCTGGTCAATATTCACGTTCAACGTGTTGCATAAATTCTTGATAATAGTCACGTTACGGTACATCTTGGTTTTGCGCGGTCGGCTCAATAACTGATAAACCTGGTTGTATTGCATTCCGCACCGTTCTGCCAGTTGCCGGTAATTTAGTCCCTGCCGGATGCGCTCTATATCCAGCGTCGTCAAATCAAAATTAAGTCTTGCTGTTTTAACCATTTTTTGTTATCCTTTTTTGTAATAACATGTAATATTGTGTTGCAATATATAAGATTATAGGTTAATATAGCGCACGCATGTGCGCTTGTCAATAAAAAAATGAACAAATGTGCGCTATCAGAAAATATTATAGCTGTCAGAAAAAGTTTAAGTCTTAGCCAAGATGATTTTTCAAAAGAGATTGGTATATCAAAAAGAGCGTTGCAAAATTATGAGGCAGGCGAGCGTGAGCCTGGTATTGACGTGCTTATCAGAATAGCCGTACTTGGGCAAGTTAATCTTGATTGGTTAGTTTTTGGGACAGGTCTTAGGTTTAGAGATAAAAATTTTGACAAAGTCACTCAACAGATTCTAGAAAAGATAGAGTACTTATCCACAAGATCAAAAATAGACTTTTTACAAAGTATTGGAGCTTCCAATATTTCATCTTTGGATCATTTGTCCGTTATGATATTGCAGTTGTTGGATGGCATGAGTGATGAAAAAAAGCGTGATGTCTTAAAATACATTGAGGACAAAAAACTCTTATCGGAGTTAATAGAAGAGCGCCGGAAAAAGGAAGCGGCATAAATGAAACTTAATAAATCACAGAAAGAGCTTTTAGCGAATGGGCTTAAAGACTTAGCTAATCTTTCAGTTCTGGGTTTGGTTTTTGGCTACTTAAACGCAGTTCGCTGGGAACCATACTTTTCCATAGCTGGGCTTTTTTTATATGGGTTTTTTAACTTAGCGGCCTTGTATTTAATTCGCGGAGGTGATGAATAATGGAATTGATACTGTTTTTCCTTGGGCTTGTATTAGTGGTTTCATTCCTTGCCGGCCCCACAATTTATCAGGACTGGAAAAAATCGCACAGTAAAGAAAAACACGCTTGAGGTTAGCATGGCTACAATCGGGCGGGACAAAAAGGGTTACTGGTTTGTGGATTACACCTGGCATGGCAAGCGCAAGCGCAAAAGCTGCGGGTGCGGTGGCGACGGCAAGCGGGTAGCAGAGCAACTTTTATCCAGCGTGAAGCTGGATATTATTCAAGGCAAATTGGGTGTGGTACCGGAAATATCCGCCGCTCAATTTTTACATCAATACCTGGAATACGCCCAGGCCAACAAAGCCCGGCGTTCTTATGAGCGGGATGTAGGTATTTTCAAAAATTTCGTTCCTGAATTTCAGGACAAAAACCTCTCTCAGATTTTTGCAGAAAATATTGAGGCATATAAAGCTAGGCGGCTGGCTAGGGTAGGTAAGACCACAGTAAACCGTGAATTAAACACTATCAAGGCGGCTTTTGCTAAAGCGGTGGAGTGGGGTTATCTCGTCAAAAACCCGCTAAAGGCGGTTAAGAAGTTTAAAGAACCGAAGAGCCTGCCAAGATTTTTTAGCCTCCCGGAAATAGAGCGGATTTTGCGGACGGCAGAAAAAGCACCGCAATTCAGAGCGGCCATTTATCTTCTGTTAATGACCGGCATGAGACGTGATGAGTTTTTGCACCTTGAATGGACGGACATAGACCTAAAGCGCAACGTTATAAACATTCAGCCAAAAACAGATTGGACGCCCAAGGATTACGAAGCCAGGATAATACCTTTTGGTGTACCGGTTAAAGAACTTTTATTAAGTTTAAACAGGGAAGGCAAACAAATAGTTGGCTGTCACCCTACAAGTTTATCCCGATCGTTTAAGCGGATCCTTAAAAAAATCGGAATTGAAAACGCTCACCTGCACACCCTGCGGCACACTTATGCCAGTCATTTAGTGATGTCGGGGGTTGACTTGCCAACGGTACAGAAATTACTTGGCCACTCTGAGATCAAAACCACAATGAGATACGCTCATTTAGCCCCCGATCACCTGCAGGAAGCAGCTAAAAAACTGGGTGAAACTTTCTGCCATTTTTCTGCCGTAGAAAAGGGTGAAACGGGAACAAAGGGAAACAAAGGGAAAGTGGTTAATTTAGGGAAATCAGATAAATAGCTGATAATGCGGAAGTTGCTATCGACCTGATTCGCCCTTTCAAGGCGGCAGCACCGGTTCAAATCCGGTTGGGGACGCCAAGAAATTACAAAGGGGTTTGCCTGATTAGGCAGGCTCCTTTTTTCATTTGTGCTCATGACAGAAAAAAGGCGAAAGGGTCAAGGCGAAAGAATTTTATGTGCCGCCTTTCACTCTTTGCCCTTTCGCCTTTGCCCTTGCACCTTATACCAAGTTGCAATCAAACAGGTAATATCGCCTGTGCTGTAACTCCCATTTTGTCATCCCCGAATGGAAGTATGAAATCAAACATACCGTATTACTTTACGCAATATTGACAACTGTTTTTGGACAGATTTTAGAAAAAACAGGATAGCAAATAAAATTATAATATTTCTTTTCATGGCATCCCTCCGTTATCTAAAAGGTTATAAATCCCTCTTCATTCACTTGAAAAGGTAAATTGCGAACCGATAACCGATTGATAATAAGTCATCCCGTTTTGGGGAAAAACCGTTTTAAATGCGCCGATCAACTCCGGTTTATCCATTGCACAATGGGTGCCGATAAAAATTGTAGGTTTAATGAGCAACAAATCTTCGATTAATTTGTCTTTATCCGCTTTTTGAAAGCTGCCGTATCTGGCATAAACAGCCTTAATCCCGGTCAGATTTTGCGCCTGTTTTAAGGTATTGACCGTGCCGCGATGTGTGCAGCCGGATAACACCACCAGCCCGCGGTTTTTAAGGTTGATAACCAGCGCGCCTTCCTCCGGCATATCGATCATTTTTATTTCCCCGTTTTCCTGCTTGACGCACCAGCCTTTTCCGCCGCCTGGGTTGATATTTTCATACGAGGTAATATAGGGAATCGAACCGGTATAAAGTGCCAGCCCGTCCAGCAAAAGACGTGGGCCGCCGACGAAAAGTTGTCCGCCCGAATGCTCCGTATCTTCTTTCGACCATGTCCAGGGGCCTTTTAATTCACCGCTTTCCGTTTTGATATAACGGGTAGCGAAGGCATCATTACTGCCGGTATAAATAGGTATCTTCTTATTTTTGGGCTTAATTGCCTTCAGAACCTCCGCCAGGCCGCCGAAATGATCGGAATGGCCATGCGATACAGCTATGGCTTCAATTTCTTCAGGGTTTTTCCCGAAATAACGGAAATTTTCCACCATCACATCAGCGCGATCCCCGGCATCGAAAAGAAGCGTCCGTTTTTTCCCGTCCACGCTAATTTCCACCCAAACCCCCATTCCGTGCGCCGCTAAAGGGGGAGAAATCCTGCCAGTTGAACGCGTATCGCCAAGACGGGTGACTATGTTGTCGCTTTTTCCTAAAGGATAGGTGTTATCGCCGTATAATTCTAAGATAACCACTTTATCTACCGGCGTCAACTTTAATTGTTCGCCTAAGGCAAATGTTCCGGATAAAAGAAATAAAATCGCACCCCAAAAAATCATTACGAATTTGAAAATACCCTTCATATATTTCTTCCTTTCTTAAACAGCTTAGCCTCTTAGGTATAATTCCGTAGTCCCAGCCCTTCAGGGCTGATCTTCCAGGGCTAAAGCCCTGGCACTACGACTACGACTGGTTAATTTTTGACCGGCATAAATAATGTCGGGCCGGCAAATTTGGTGGGCACAGCCCACCCTACAACTTAATTCATTGGTAGCGTTCCCAACAGAAGACCCGTAGCGTCATTGCGAGCGGAGCGAAGCAATCTCCATGCGTGTGAATGAGATTGCTTCGGCGATAAGACTGCCTCGCAATGACCATTATTATGGTCAAGCCCTGGCCTTCACCTGCGCTAAATGCTCATCCAACTCCTGATAAGAGGCTAAAATCTTTTGGGAGAGAAACTTTACCACCCAATTTTTAGTCAGCGGGGTGATGCTCCAGATTCCCACCCCGTTTTTATATGCCTCCCACATCTCCAAGGAAGTGCCCATACTGGCTTCCGGCAGATAGGCGATTAACACGTCTACCTGGGCGGCTTGCTTTAAGATGTCTTGAAAAACCTCCCAACCGTAGCCGTCGTCATATTCCAGGGAATTAGGGTTATCTTCATAAGGACAAATTACTTGCGCCTGGGGGAAATGCTTGAGAATGATCTGTTTGATTTTCTGCCGGTAATCCTGCCTGTGCATCTCGTTTTCTGTAAGCGATCCCTGCATTATCCCGGCGATAAAGAATGAATTCATGATTTAATGCTCCGTGATTCAAGTAGGGTGGGCTGTGCCCACCAATTTGGTAGCACAGGCTTCCAGCCTGTGTTGTGGCATAGAATTAAAGCTCTGATTTAACCCACCACTTCCAGTAATTGTGCCGTTTTTGTGTGGGCGTTGCCCACATCACAGGCAAGATGCCTGTGCTACCGTTCTCTTGCTGGCACAGCCCACCCTACCATTACTTTTTAACTGATATTTTATAAACCACTGCCTGATTATAGCGATAAACTTCCTGAAAAGATTCAGGATGTTGTTCTATTACCGGCTTTAAGTATCTTTCTGAGAGCCGGGTTACCCGGCTGTAAATAGCGTAATCAGCTTTGTTCCTTACAATGGAGGCATGAGTTTTTGCCGGGTTATCCTGTCGGGGAAACCCCACGCTGTAACGTTCGCCCAAAAGATGTACCCAGGGGTCGCATTCGCTGATTACTACCGAATCTTGCGCGGTATTGTGCTTGATCCAATCGACGGCTTGTAAGAATTCGGCGACGATCCCCCGGTAATATGGGCGCATGCGCTCATATTGTACCAGAACTATATTTGAGCGCATATGTGAATAACTCAGTAATAAAATTAAACTCATCAAAGCGGCGGTTTGCTTGTCGGGACAAAATTCCATTACTTTTTGTAAAATTTTGCTTACCTGCTGAAAAATAAACAATATCCCTTGGCAGAAATAATAAAAGATAAAGGGGATGACGGGCAATAAATAACGTGTCCCCTGATGCCCGCTGAAAGACAGCACTGTCAGCAAATAACTTAAGAAATAATACTCCCCCACCCCGCGTTGATTATACAACACCCGGATTAAACCGCACAGAACCAGAAAAATCACCAAATAAGCCTGCCCCGGCAGATACCAATGACTGCCGATGACCATTCTTCCCATAATCCAAGTATAATATCTGCAATTTCTCCAAACGTTTTTAACGTTTAATGGCAGTTTATAGTCATCATATACCGCGCTGACCTCCCGCTGGTGTTCGGCGATGTAACGCTGCTCCGGAGGAGTTGACGCCGCCCGATAAAACCATAAACCGGCGGGCAGGGCGAAGATCAATAAGATCAGCAGGCTTTTTTTGAAGAGCAATGTTAGTTTGTCGGCTAAAAACCCTTCCAGCAGAAAAAAGGCGCAAATACCGATTACCAGACTGACCCCGATTGTACGGGTAAAGTAAGCCAGGACTACGGTAAGAGCGCATAACCAGCCATATTTATCGTTAACTCTATTTTTTGAGTAATAAACCTGCGCCCAATAAAGAGCGGCATAAGAAAAGAACATGTAGGGCAGGTCGCTTAAAATCCGGGTAACCTCGTAAACCAGGTGCTCATTTAAACCGGTCAGCAGACCGATGCCGATTATTAAAGGGACGGCTATTTTAGTTTCCAGCAGGCGGCAGGTAAAAAAAAGCGCTCCCAATGCGGATATCGCCATTAAAAGGCGCATAAGAGTAAAATTACAACCGAATAGCGCGATTATCGGCGCAAGCAGCAGGGAAAAAAGCAGCGGGGGATAGGTGCGCACCCCCTGATAATAATAACCGCGTCCCTCGACGATGGATTTGGCGGCGCTGATATAGATGGCGCTGTCGTTGGTGGGGTTCCAGTGGTTATGAATCAGCAGGGCGTAAAGAATTCCCGCCGGAAATAAAAACCACCAGTAATACCGATTTTTTTGTTCCGTCATCGTTCACGGTGTTTCGACTGAAAATGTCATTGCGAGGCAGCCTTATCGCCGAAGCAATCTCAGGCGCACGAGCAGAGATTGCGTAGCTAAAGCTCGCAATGACGTTTATTTCTTTGTGTCCCAAAAGAACATGGGTGTTTCGGCTTGAGGACAAGCCGAAACACCCATTGTAGGGTGGACTGTGCCCACCAATTGAGCGGACATATACTTTAAACGTCCATAAATTGCGATTCCTAAAACCAACAAATTAAAAATTTAAAGATAAAAATGCAAAATTGCAGTTCAAAATTCAAAATTTTAAGAAAACAGTTTGACGCCAAATTTTAATTACGTAACTTGCTAATATAAAAGCTTTTTGAATTTTAAATTTCAATTTTTAATTTTGCTTTTTAAATTTTTAATTTAACAGATTGACGAATCACAGTTTATGACCATCGTAAGTATAATCCGCCCTACAATTCAACCCTTGCGCCGCCTCACCCAGTTTTTCTTATGCGTCTGATGAACGCGGGAGATTGCCAGCGCCTCAGGTGGAACGTCCTTGGTGATGGTGGAACCGGCGGCGATCCAAGCGTTTTCTCCCACATGTACGGGAGCGACTAATTGAGTGTCGGAGCCGATAAA
Source organism: Candidatus Schekmanbacteria bacterium (assembly GCA_016235675.1). Lineage (GTDB taxonomy): Bacteria > SZUA-182 > SZUA-182 > SZUA-182 > SZUA-182 > JACRJN01. The sequence goes on along the minus strand of JACRJN010000034.1, from coordinate 21,676 downwards.
AACCCCGTCGTCGATAATCGTTTTGTGCTTGTTCACCCCGTCGTAGTTGCAGGTGATCGTTCCCGCACCGATATTCACCCCTTTGCCGATTTGAGTATCGCCGATATAGGTCAGATGATTGACCTTGGAGCCTTTGCCTACCGTGCTTTTCTTTATCTCCACAAAATTTCCCACATGGGCGTTTTCTTCCAATACCGCCTGAGGCCGCAAATGGGAGAAGGGGCCGATTTTAGCCCCCGAACCGACTTTACTTTCCGTAATGACGCAACTGGCGCGCACCAAAACGTTATCGTCAATCTCGCTATCCACAATATGGCAATTGGGGCCGACAGTGCAGCCCTCGCCGATCCGGCTCCTGCCCTCGATGATGGTTTGCGGATAGATGAGGCTGTCGCGGCCAAGCACTACCTGCTTGCCGATATAGGTAACCGCGGGGTTGATCATGCTCACCCCCCGGCGCATCCAATGATTGTTGATGCGCTCCCGGATGACGACTTCCGCCTGCGCCAATTGGCTGCGGTCGTTGATGCCCTGGATTTCGTTGATTTCCGAAACGGTTTGAGCGCCCATGGGCAGCCCCTGCTTATGGCACAGAACCACCACATCAGGCAGGTAGTATTCCCCCTGGGCGTTATTGCAATTTATCTGCATCAGCCAGGAAAAGATCAGCGGACAAGTAAAGCAATATATCCCGGTGGCGATTTCCCTGATGGCCGCCTGTTCCGGAGTCGTATCTTTCTGCTCCACAATCCCTACTGCTTTACCCTGCCCATTGCGCAACACCCGTCCGTAGCCTGCGGCATCGGGTAGTACCGCAGTCAACATGGTCAAGGCATTATCCTGATGGGCGGTTAGCAGATTATTCAGGGTTTGCACCGTCAATAGCGGGGTGTCGCCGTTTAACACCAATAACTTACCCTTAAAACCGGCAAGTTCGGCCTGAGTTTGCAATAGTGCGTGTCCGGTACCCAATTGCTGCGCCTGATGAACAAACTTTACCGGGTAATCGGATAAAGCGGCGCGCACCTGATCCCCCTGATAGCCGGTGACTACCAAGACCTCTTTGGGCTGTAAGCTTTGCGCTGTATCCAAAACGTAGCTGAGCATAGGTGCTCCGGCCAATGGATGCAGGACTTTGGCTTTTGATGAGCGCATACGCGTCCCTTGTCCTGCGGCCAAAATTACTATCACTAAATCGTTCATAATTGCCTCTGTTTTATGTAGGGTAGGCTAATCTCTCAATCGATGTTTCGGCCTGTCCTCAGACCGAAACACTTAAGGGGTAACGTTCCCCTTTATTGTTTCGGCGTGAGGACACACCGAAACATCAATGGTGGGCACAGCCCGCCCTGCTAATCTCTCAATTTTGCCAGATTTTCCACATATGGCGGTTTGGCTACACCCTTATCGGTTATAATTGCCGTTATATACTTGTTAGGCGTCACATCAAAGGCCGGATTGAAGACCTTGACCCCGGCGGGAGCCAGTAAGGTATTGCCCACATGGGTTACCTCTTTTTCGGAGCGCGCTTCAATCTCTATCTGCTGGCCGCTCCGGATCTTGAAATCGATGGTGGAGAGCGGCGCCGCTACATAAAAGGGGATGCCGTGCTCTTTGGCTAAAATAGCGACGCTGTATGTGCCGATTTTATTGGCTGTGTCACCGTTTCCGGCAATGCGGTCTGCTCCTACAATCACCAGATTGATTTTGCCTAAGCTCATTAGGTAGCCGGCCATGCTGTCGGTATTCAGGGTGACCGGAATGCCGTCCTCCATCAATTCCCAGGCGGTCAGACGGGTGCCTTGCATAAAGGGGCGGGTCTCGTCGGCGTAGACCTGAATCTTCTTGCCTTCCTCATGGGCGACGCGGATCACTCCCAACGCCGTGCCGTAACCTCCGGTTGCCAGCGCCCCGGCGTTGCAGTGGGTCAGGATCGTGTCCCCGTCTTTGATAAACTGACACCCGTAAGCCCCCATCCGCCGGTTGGCGGCGATGTCCTCGGCCAGAACTTCTTTGGCTTTGGCTTCCAATAGGTCTTTAAGTTGTTGTAAGGGTAAATGTTTGTTGTCCAAAGCGATTTTGCGCATTTTATCTGTTGCCCAGGAGAGATTGACCGCGGTGGGACGGGTGGCGTTCAATTCCCGGCAGACGACATCCAACTGACGGTAAAAGTCATCAAAATCCCCGGCCTGGATTTGTCTTGCTCCCAAGGCCACGCCGAAAGCCCCGGCAATACCGATAGCTGGCGCGCCCCTGATCTGCATCCGGCTGATAGCCTCGGCCATATCCTTATAGGTTTTACATTCCACGAATATTTTTTGCTGGGGCAGAATTGTCTGATCAATCAGTCTGACGCCGTGCGCGTTCCATTCAATTGTTTTCACCATCGGGCAGTATCTCCTTTAGCCGCAGTTGGATTTGTTGTTTATCGATTCCCTTTAATAATATCAATTTATGGCACGATCTCAAGCCGCTTTTTATCTCCACTTGAGCTTTTTTTATCCCCAGGGACTTGGCCAGCAGTTCGATACAGGCTTGATTGGCCGCTCCATCCACCGGAGCGGCGGTCAAGGCCAGCTTTAAGGCTCCGTCATGGTAACCTGCGATTTTATTGTTCGTTGCTCTGGGCTGGACTTTAATATTGAGGATGAAATCTTGGTTTGTTTCCGGTTCTTTTGTCTTGGCCATGTTTGTTCTACATGTGGATGATAGACTTAAACAAATATTCCTGTAAAATGCGACGCAAAATATTAATCACCAGGATAACAATCAGGGGTGAAAAATCTATACTATACCCACCGAAGGGCAAAAGTCGGCGTACCCGCGCTAAAAGCGGCTCTGTGACCTGATGAAGAAAGCGGACGATAGGGTTATAAGGATCGGGACTGACCCAGCTAACTATTGCCCTGGCAATTATCAACCACATGTAAATGCTGAGTAAAGTGTCCAGCACACTGAGTATTTCCTGGATTACTATGGTAGGAAGGGACATCAATTTCTCCTGTTTTGATGTTTCGGCGTGTCCTCACGCCGAAACTGTCCAGGGGTAACGTTCAATGCTGTTGACTTAAGGAATTGTCATTGCGAGGCAGTTTTATCGCCGAAGCAATCTCCAGCCGCTCGAAACTAGAGATTGCGTAGCTTTTGCTCGCAATGACAGATTACGGAAAACCCTTTCCATTATTCCTTAAGTCAACAGCATTGGGGGTAACGTTACCCCTTATTAGGTTTCGGTGTGGGGACACACCGAAACATCAATATGTAGGGTGGGCTGTGCCCACCATTGGTGGGCACAGCCCACCCTACTACAAAGGGGAAAGCGAATTACAACTTATCCAACCTCTGCCGTCTCTGCCGCTCTTTTTTGGGCAAACGACGGGGATTACCTTTTTTCCTGGCACCAATCGGTCTATCGTCGTCATCATCGTCGTAACGGTCTTTATCATTACCCATCGGATATGAAACCGTTTGCAACTTCCCGGCAAATTCTGCGGAACTTAGCGTATGCGCCCCGGCTTGTTCCACCGCCCGGATAATTTCCCGGTCGGAGGTAATCACCAGCGGCGAACCGTTTCTTCTATAGGCTAAACGCTTGATCACCTCATCGGCCTTTTCACCCTGCCGGGAATAAATTATCTTAATATTACCATATAATTCCGAGCTTTCCATCATCCAGCCCGATTTCCAACCATCAAAAACCACGGTAATCTCATGCTGCCTGTAAGCCCGATAGCCGTCCAACTGTTTTAACAAGCGCAAGCGCGCCTGCTCCCAATTGCTGCCTAAGCTTTGGCCGAATAAAACCATCAATAAATTGTAACCGTCGATAATAATTTCCATAAATCACGAGAAAATTTTCATAAAGAGGACTCCGCATTCATATGTTTCGGGAGTCCCTCCCGAAATCAACCCCAATAGGATATGTTTCGGGAAGGATTCCCGAAACACAAAATGCAAATAATCTAAATCGCCAAGGCCTCGGCAGCCTCTTCCTTTCCCACCCTTTTAGAAAAAGAGATAAGCTCAACAGCCACTAATTTACCGGTTTCATCGTAATCAACCACCAAACCGGATTCTTCTACATATTCGCTATCGGCAATGGCCTTTTCTGAAAATCTTATTTCTAAAATATCTCCTTGTTTATCATATTTAATATTTATCATGTTTTTTTCCTCTTTAGGGACTTAGATAATATTAAAATACCATATACTGATGTGTCATTGCGAGCGGAGCGAAGCAATCTCATCGTGATCACGGACGCTGCCGAGATTGCTTCGCTCCGCTCGCAATGACCATAATTTGTTATCTAATCGGGATAATTATTCAAACCGAACCAACCCCCTTAGCATACTCGGGCAACGTCGGTTCCCCCTCTGTGCCGCTGCGCTCACTGTTATCGCCGACTCCGTGTACCGTGCTCAGGTTGGTGTAATGATCGGCGGCGTAGATCAATTGGATGGCGGTGTTGCTGTCCGGGCCGATGACCTCCACCCGGACGCCTAAATATCCCAGGGCTTCCACCAGGCGCACGAAATCGCCGTCGCCGGTTACCAGGATGGCGACATCCAGGACTTTGCCCAGTGTCAGGGCGTCAATGGCGAATTCCAAGTCCATGTTGCCTTTGATCGTCCCGTCGGGCAGGCGGCGAATCGGTTTACTTACCACCCGATAGCCCAAGTGACTCAAAGCGCGCATAAAATTGTGCTGTCCCTCGTCGTTGGGGTCGTAACTCATAAAGGCCGCCGCCCGCACCAAACGGCGGTTGTTTTTTTGTGTGACGTATTTTAATAATACATCATATTTAATTTTACCAAATGTTTTCCAGATATTTTGGACATCTACAAATAAACCGACTTTTTCCATTAATTTTATTCCTTTTTCAATATAACCACAGAGAGCACAGAGAAAAATCTAATTTGTCATTGCGAGCGAAGCGAAGCAATCTCCGAACATTTGAGATTGCTTCGGCGATACGACTGCCTCGCAATGACGTCTCTATGATTTCAATATATATTCTACCTTGATAATATCCTCCGGGGTATCCACCCCCAGGCTTTTATATCGCGTTTCTATCACTTTAATCTTATAACCGTTTTCTAAAACGCGCAACTGCTCCAATTCTTCGGCCTGTTCCAATAATGTTGGCTGCATCCGGCAGAATTGCAGCAAAAAATCCCGCCGATAGGCATAAAGCCCGATATGCTTATAATGATTGCCGGCGGGCGCAATCTGATCTTTCCAGCGTTCGCGCTGATAAGGAATCGGGGAGCGGGAAAAATAGAGGGCGTAGCCTTGATTGTCCGTCACCACTTTGACAACATGAGGGCTGATTAATTCGGCGGCATTTTCTATGGGAGTTTTCAGGGTGGAAACCGGGATATTTTTATCTTTCAACAATGGGGCTATGGCCTGATCGATCATAGCCGGTTCGATTGCTGGTTCATCCCCCTGAACATTTACAATAACTTGAGCATCCAGCCCCGCCGCCACTTCGGCAATGCGTTCGCTGCCGTTACGGTAAGCGGGGGAGGTCATGACAGCCTTGCCGCCGAAATCCTGCACCGCCTTTAAAATCCGCTCGTCATCCGTCGCAACGATCGTCTCATCTAAAAGCCCGGCCTTCTGCGTGCGTTCATAAACCCACTGAATCATCGGACGTCCGGCAATTATAGCCAACGGCTTTCCGGGAAAGCGGCTGGAAGCGTATCGTGCGGGGATAATTGCGACAGCTTTCATTACATTACCAGCCAGGGTTGAGGGATGAATAATCTTTCATATGTTTCAATGGCATAACGATCCGTCATTCCGGCGATAAAATCGCATACCCGGCGGGCATCAGTGACATTTTCTGCTTTAGTATCGGGAAGATTTTCCGAATGCTCTAAAAAATACTGGTACAATTCACTTAAAATCTTTTTAGCCTTGACAAATTCTGTATGAGTTGCAGGATTGAAATAGACCCTCTCGTAAAGAAAATCGCGCAATTTATCAGTAGCCGACAAAACCGTCCGGCTCATCTTTAATTCCGGCAGATTTTCACTGCTTTGGAATATAATATCACAAACCATAGTATTGATCCTTTTGGCATGAGTAGTTCCCAATACCTTAATTGACTCCTCCGGTAACTCGCTGATTACAATTACGTTTCCCCGCAAGGCATCGTCTATATCATGATTAACATAGGCGATACGGTCGGCAATGCGTACAATCTGCCCCTCCAGGCTTAAGGCCTTTTCCTCGCGGTTCTGGGGAAACAGATCGCCGCCGCCCTTAGTGTGCTTAAGGATGCCGTCGCGTACCTCCCAGGTCAGATTCAAGCCCCGTCCGTCTTTTTCCAAAACATCCACCACCCGCAAACTTTGCTCCGCATGTTTGAACCCTCCGGGATGGATTTCGTTCAAAATCTCTTCCCCGGCGTGTCCGAAAGGGGTATGTCCCAAGTCATGACCTAAGGCAATCGCTTCGCATAAATCTTCATTCAGCCGCAAAGCGCGGGCGATGGTGCGGGCGATTTGAGATACTTCCAGGGTATGAGTCAGGCGGGTGCGGTAATGATCCCCGCTGGGAGCCAGAAAAACCTGGGTTTTATGCTTCAAGCGGCGGAAGGATTTGGAATGAATGATCCGATCGCGATCATGCTGGAAAATCAAACGCACGCCGCATTCGGATTCCGGGCGCAAACGCCCCTGGGAACTGGTACTTAAAACGGCGAAAGGGGAAAAGTTCCTTTTCTCCTGTTCCTCCAACCTGCGGCGGATGTCCATCGGCATGATTGCCCTTAAAAAGATTAAACTTCGACAATGATTTATTAAGGATAAATGTTTTCTAACATAATCATTCAGGAAAGTCAATATAGTTTGTAGTCCCAGCCCTTCAGGGCTGAATTTCCAGGGCTAATGCCCTGGCACTACTTAAGGAATTTTGTTTTGACGTTTACGTAGCGCAGACCTTTAGGTCTGCTACGGCCACAGGGGTTAAATGCCGCGTCTTAAGCAGGGCTAAAGCCCTGCGCTACGTCTTAAGTCAACAGCATTGGAAGGGACAGGGTGGTATCGTGTAAAAGCGGCTAGGTTTATTATTTGACAATGGGAACGCAATCAGTTATATTTTAGCAGGTTTTTAATCGAAAGAGCGGGGTCTCATCCCGGTTTTTCACAAAACATAGTATAAGGAAATTTAATGAGTAGAATTAGCGATAAATTTATCCAACTAAAAGCGGCGGGGAAGAAGGCTTTAATTCCCTATATCAGCGCCGGTGATCCCAATCCGGAAATAACCTATCAATTGGTTTTGGAAATGGAGCGCCGGGGAGCGGACATAATTGAACTGGGGGTGCCTTTCTCCGATCCCATTGCCGACGGCCCGGTAATTCAGAAAGCCTCGATGCGGGCATTACAAGGCGGAATAAATTTACCGAAAATTCTCGGTTTGACGGGAAAAATCCGTTTGGCTTCCCAAATTCCTTTGATCTTTATGACCTATTACAACCCGATATTGCATTACGGTGAAGAGCTTTTTGTTCAAGCGGCCAAAAAGTCGGGAGTCGACGGACTGATTGTTCCCGATCTGCCCCCGGAAGAAGCGGAAAGTCTGATTAAATTGTGCCAGAAAAATCAACTGGATTTGATTTTCTTGCTGGCTCCTACCAGCACACCGGAGCGCATAGCCAAAGTCTGCCAATATTCGCAGGGGTTTATCTATTATGTCTCTTTGACCGGGATAACCGGCACAGGTTTGGCAAACACCGCCCGGATAGAAAATAAACTGAATCAAATCAAACAGGTAACGGATAAACCGATTGCCGTAGGATTCGGGGTATCTACACCAGAGCAGGCCACCCAAATCGCCTCCTGGTCAAATGGGGTGATTGTAGGCAGCGCCATTATTCGTGTTATGGAACAAAATTTAGCGGATGAGCCTAAATTAATTGCCGACGTGGGGAATTTTGTCGCTCAACTTAAACAGGCTATCCGGTAGCGCAGGCTTCCAGCCTGCAATTTAGAGGACACAGGCTGGAAGCCTGTGCTACCGTAAGGCAACTAATGTTAAAACTAATATCCATCCTGATGCTTCTGTTCCTTTCCGCCTGCGCCGAACACAAGGCACTGCTAAGCGATCAGGAGTATCTTGATTTGGGTCAAAAGCATCTTGCCGATCGGGATTATAATGAGGCGCGCCAGGCTTTCGAAGATTTGGAGGCTAAACATCCGGACAGCCAGCTTTTAGCCCAGGCCCGCCTGATAAACGCCCAATCATATTTCGATCAGGGGAAATATGCGGAAGCCTCCCTGCAATACCAGCGGTTTTTACGCTATCATCCGCGTAACCCCTTGGCCGACAAGGCACAGTTTCAATTGGCTTTATCCTACTTTAATCAGCGTTTGAGCATCGACCGGGAGACTACGGATACCTTAAGGGCCTTGCAGGAATTTGAACGGCTGTTGCAGGATTACAGCGCAAGCTTCTATGCGCTCCAGGCCGAGGAAAAAAAGAATCTCTGCCTGGAAGAATTGGCTGAGCACGAGTTTTATATCGGCTATTTCTATTTCAAGCAAAAAAAATATGCAGCGGCGCAAGCCCGTTTGCGTAAAACCCTAACGGAATTTCCCCAAGGACAAGCGGCTCCTAAGTCTTTATATTATCTGGCGGAATCTTATTGGCAACTCGATATGCGGCCACAGGCACGGCAGTTATTCAAGCTTTATCTGGAAAGATATGCGGAAAAAGAATATGCAGCCGAGGCCGAACAAAGGCTGTATTTTCAGTAGTCCCGTGGCTTTAGCCACGCATTTTCAGCTTTAGGCTGAGACTTAAAGGTATGTTCATCTGGAAATGTTTGAATTATAGCGGAGAAGCTTTAACCATTTGTGAGTCGTGATTGCATGGCTTTATGCCATGAAGATCAGCCCTAAAGGGCTGGGACTACGAACTCCGAACCCCGAACCAAGGATCGGATAATGTGTGGCTCTCGATTTATCTCTTATCTGCTCTTTTGCGGATGCCTGTTTCTTTTCGCAGCTTGCAGCGGCTCTTCCCCCAAACAGGAAATTGAGGAAATTTTATCCAAACGGGAACAAGCCCTGGCCAACAAGGATTTGGATTTATATACCTCTTTAATCTCAGCAAATTATGCCGATAAAAATAAAACTTTCCAAGAGATAAAACTAAACGCCGAAAGAAATTTTGCCGCCTTCGGCAAAATAGAAATGACCAGCCATAAACGCAGTGTCTATATTGACAATAGTCAGGCGGTAGTCGTACAGGAATATGTGCTCTCCTTCTGGTTACCGTCAGGCCGCCGGAGTATTAAGGATAAAGAGCGCTTGGTTTTGCAGAAAGAAGAGGGCGGCTGGAAAATAATCCAAGGGTTATAAAGTCCGATGTTTAAAAATCCCCCCCGGTTTATCACCACGTTAAGTGGCTCAATTTTGTTGGCCGCGACCTTGGCATGGGGTACTCCTACCGTGCCGCCATCAACGCCCAAAGTAACTAAAAAGCCAACGGCGTCTCCTACGAAAGAAAATTTTTCCCGCTATGGCCGGACACTGTCTGTATCCATTGCGCCGGTGGTTACCCTGGACTCGCAAGCAGCTTCGGATTTTTCTTCGAAAGTAGTGATTAACGGCATCCAGGAAGCCTTATATAAATTCGACGAGGCGCAAAATCTTGTCCCCGTCCTGGCTTTAACTCTCCCGCAGATGGAGGATGAAACCACTTATCTGATTTGCCTGCGCAAGGGCGTCTATTTCCATGATGGCAGTGAATTTGACGCTGATTCGGTGGTCTATACCGTGGAACGTCTGCTCCAGTCCGATAACCGTTCCCCGTACAGGAGTTATTTAACCGGCCAGCTTAAGTCAGTCAAAACGTTGGATAAATACACCGTCCAGGTCAGGTTGATGCACCCTTATGTAGATGTGGGAATGCTCTTTACCCGGATGGAGCTTTACCCCCTTTCCCCTAAAAGCGTGGAGGGTTATAAAGCCGCGTACGGCAAGGTAATTGCGGTGGGTACCGGCCCTTTTGTTTTTGACGAATGGGATAAGAAAGAAAAGATTGTTTTGAAGAAATTCCCCCGTTACCGGCAGCCGGACCCCCATTATAAACCAACCAAATCCCCGGCGAAATCGGCTGAAGGCAATCCTGCCCAGACTGAAATCGCGCCGCAGCAGTTGAATCTGCCTTATTTAAACGTGTTGCAGTTCAAATTCCATGCGGAGGAATCGCAGGCGTTGAACGAATTGCACAACAAACGGCTTTCCGCGGTAGGCGGGATCACCCCCCAATCCGCCACAATTATCCACAACCAATCCAGGGTGCTGTCCCATCCCGGATTGTGCTTAAATCAGATTTATCTCAACATCAAAGAACCGCCCCTGGACAATCTGAATGTACGCCTGGCCTTAGCCCATGCCGTCGACCGCGACGGTTTAGTCCGGGAAGTCTTTTCCGGATTCGCCCTGCCGGCGCAAAGCTGCATCCCCTCCTGGCATTGGGCGCACAACCCCGATTATCCCGGAATGGACTATCAGCCTGAAACGGCGCAGGACTTATTATCTCAGGCCGGCTATGATGAACAACATCCCCTGGTTTTTGAATTGCTTTGCACCGATGAACCGCTGTTGACCGCTCAGGCACGGCTCGTCGTCAACCAATGGGCAAAGGTGGGCATAAAAGCCAAATTGGTGTTGCTCAACAAAAACGAGCTTTTCTCCAGGCTTTACGGCCAAAACGGCAAACGCAATTTTACCGCCGCCCTGGAAGACTGGCAGGGCGGACTGAATCCCGATTCTTTCAGTTATGATTTATATTCTCCAAAATCTGCTTATAATAAAGTCGGTTACGACAATATGCTGCTGGAATTGCTGTTTTATAACGCCCGCTCATCATTTTCCCGGACGGAAAAGGCTATTTTCTATCATCAGGCGGAAAAATTGATTACCTCCGATGTCAGCACGGTTTATTTGGTCTTTACCCACAATATCTGGGCTTATAACAGCTATGTAATGGATTTGCAGATGGATTATCAGGGGTTGGCCGATTTTGGCCGGGTTTGGGTGACGAATTGAGGGTGTTTTTTACCACGAAAGGTACGAATTAGGCTTTAGGTTCTGGGCTTCAGGCTCAGAAAGAGACCCTCTTCCGGAGGGTATTTGAATTAGTCCAAAGCCCGGAGCCTGAAGCCTGAAGCCAAATTAGGATTGCCCATGAAATGCGCTTATTTTGATTGTTTTTCCGGCGCCAGCGGGGATATGATTCTGGGGGCGCTGCTGGATTTGGGAGTAACGCTCGAACAACTGGAGCAAAATCTGTCCCGGCTGCCGATTAGCGGTTACCAATTAACCGCAGAGCGGGTAAAATCTCAGGGAATCAGCGCCACACATCTTAAAATCGAGATCGATCAATCCGCCCAACCCTTGCGTTATTTTTCCCATATCCGGGAAATTATCGGCAATTGCGGCCTCCCCGCTGAAATCAAAGCCCAATCGCTGGCGGTATTGCAACGCCTGGCCGAGGCTGAAGCTAAAATCCATGCCATCGGCATCGAACAGGTGCATTTTCATGAAATCGGGGCGGTCGACACCATTATCGATGTCGTCGGCTCTATAGTCGGATTAAATATCTTAGGGGTGGATGAAATCCTTTGCTCCCCCTTAGCCTTAGGTTACGGGCAAATAAAATGCGCCCACGGTAATCTGCCGGTACCGGCTCCGGCCACTTTGGAATTACTAAAAAACTGTCCGGTTTACGGCGGAGATGTTCCAGCGGAACTGGTCACCCCGACCGGTGCCGCCATTATCAGCACTTTGGCCAAAAATTTTAGCGCTATCCCCTTGATGCAGGCCGAAAAAATCGGGTATGGTGCCGGCAGCCGCGATTATTCCCCCCATCCCAATTTGTTACGCCTGATTATCGGCGAGCGAAACGGCGCAGCCGCGACCCTCTCGGAAACCCTGGCAAAACTGGAAGCCGATATTGATGACATGGAACCTCAGCTTTACGCCTATATCATGGAACAACTGATGGTGGCCGGGGCGTTGGATGTGACCCTGACCCCGATCTATATGAAAAAAAACCGTCCCGCTGTCAGATTAAGCGCCTTTGCCCCTCCCCATCTGTCCCAAAAACTGGCGCATTTAATCCTTCAGGAAACCACCACCATCGGTCTGCGTATTTCTCAGGTACAAAAAATGATGCTCACCCGGCAGATTAAAAATATCGAAACCCCCTGGGGAACGGTGACGGTCAAAATCTGCCGCTTGCCCAACCAGAAAGTTAAATTCAAAGCGGAATATGAAGATTGCAAGAAAATAGCGCAAACGGAAGGCATCTGCCTACAGGAAGTTTACCGGCAGGTGCAGATTTTAGCGGAAAAACAGCTAGTACACGATTTTATAAATAATTGAGTTTATTCTGTCATCGCGAGGCAGCCTTATCGCCGAAGCAATCTCAGACGCTCGATACCAGAGATTGCTTCGCTACGCTCGCAATGACAAATATGTACACCTTTTTCTGAAACGTTATACTAGTACAGCATCCATTTAGTACCGACAGGTTGGAGTAGGGACTTTAGTCCCGTGAATCCGCACGGTACTAAAGTCCCTACTCCTTCTAAGTACAACACGTCAAAACTAAATGGATGCTGTACCAGGTAATAGAATTTTGTGTTACAATTACCAGAGAAGAAGGAGACCGCTCATGCCAATAAAAAAAATCAAAACGCTCAACGCACCTGCCGCCATCGGCCCTTATTCTCAAGCGATACAACAGGGAAACTGGCTTTTTCTGTCGGGACAAATACCGCTCCATCCTGAAACGGGAGAGGTAGTCGGTCAGGATATTTCAGTTCAAACCGAACAGGTACTTAAAAACTTAATGGCGGTTTTAACGGCTGCCGGCGCTAATTTATCCCACGTCTTACAAACCAGCGTTTATTTAACCGATTTAACGGATTTTTCCCAATTTAACCAGGTCTATTCCCAATTTTTCAACCCGCCCTACCCCGCCCGCTCCACCGTTCAGGTTGCGGCTTTACCCAAGGGAGTCAGGATAGAAATCGCCGCTATCGCCGTTAGGGAGTAAAACCTTCAATCCGTCTTTAATAAGGAGAAAGAACATGCCGGGATCATTTTGGCGATTTATTTTAACCAGCCTTATCCTCAAAGCCTGCGCCTTTTCCGGTAATACTTCCATTCCCCTGGCCGGTTACAGCAACGATCAAGGTAAATCCTTTGCCACCTTTCAACCGTATACGGCAGGAGGAGAAACATACTACCCGGCTTACTCCAATCGTGATTTTGTCGAAGAAGGCATCGCCTCCTGGTACGGGGTGGAATTCCACGGTCGTTCGACAGCCAGCGGCGAAGTGTACGATATGTACGAGAGAACCGCCGCCCATAGAACTTTGCCCATGGATACTTATGCCCGGGTAACTAATTTGCTCAACGGTCAGCGGGTAATAGTCCGGATTAACGATCGCGGCCCCTTTTCCAAAAAACGCGTCATGGACATGTCTTATTCGGCTGCCAAGGCTTTGGGGATGCTGGAAAACGGAACCGCTCCGGTAAGAATCGAAGCCCTGGGGCATAAAGTTATCGGCGAGGGACGGATGGTGCGTTATGAACCAAAGGATTTCTATTTCGGCAATTTTACCGTACAAGTGGGGGCTTTTCAGGAAAAGACCAATGCCGAACGTTTAATCAATCAGTTGTCTAAGGGATATGGCAACGCACATTATGTAGTTTATGACAGCCCGCAGGGGCGTTTTTACCGGGTAAGAGTGGGCAAATACGATAATCTGGAAAAAGCCGAATCAGCCCGGCGCTCCCTGGAAAAGACCGATTTCGGCGAATCTTTTATAGTGGCGGAATAGATAAGGGACTTAGAAAATATTAAAGTACCGTTATTCCTAAAGAGGGTATAATTGAAATTTCCAATAAAATGCAGGTACTGTCCTTGGTTGCAAAAAAAGGTGGCACAGGCGGCTCGCCTGTGCAGCAAGAACTCTTTATCACTCGTCGTAATCTCCCGCACTGGGAGATGGGCGGAAGTACCTATTTCATAACCTATCGTTGCCAGGCAGGAATTTGGCTGGATGAAGCATCACGCACCCTTATCCTGGAAAACTGGCAATATTGGGACGGTAAGCGTTATTTGCTTCATGCCGCGGTGGTAATGCCTGACCATGTTCATGTCTTAATAACGCCAAAGCAAAGAGAAAAAAACAACACCGGCTCTCAGCCTGCGGAACAATGGTGGTCACTGACAGAAATTCTTCATACAAGCAAGAGTTTTACCGCCCATGAGATTAATAAAATCCAGGGGAGCAGAGGAAGTATCTGGCAGGATGAACGTTTTGATCGGATTGTACGAGACGAAACTGAATTCCTGGAAAAATGGAATTATATGCTTAACAACCCAGTCAAAACTGACTTGGTTAAACAAGGTGAAGTGTATCATTGGCTTTATCAGAATCCGCAAGCCTGGATTGAGGGTAACAGCGAGAACACAGGCCAGCGGCCTGTGCCACCAAAAACGGTACTTTAATATTTTCCAAGTCCCTAAATTTCATGATGTCAGATAAACAATATACTTTACAAACAAATAATCATATTCACTACTACACCTCGGATTTACTGGCTAACTCCAAAATAGTCCACGGTTTCAGCACCCGCCAGGGAAATCACGGGAATGATTTTTCCCTGGGAAACGAAACCGAATTGCGTGACCAAAACCGGCATGATTATTGTAATGCTGTTGGAGTGGATTTCCATAATTTGGCCTGCTTGAAGCAAATTCACCGCGACCAAATCATAGTGTTAGAAAAAACTCCGGAAAGTCCGCCCATTGCCGATGCCTCCATTACCAAACAGCCTGGCATAGTTTTGGCGATACAAACGGCGGACTGTGTCCCCATATTAATAGCCGACCCGGAAAATAAAATCATCGCCGCCGTTCACGCCGGATGGCGGGGCACCGTCGCCAATATTTTGGCTAAGACCTTGAAAAAGATGTTCGAGCTGGGGGCTGACCCGCAAAAATGCCTGGTGGCTGTCGGCCCCTGTATCGGTCCATGCTGCTATCAGGTGGATAACCTGGTTATCGATCAGCTTAAAGCCGCCGGTATCCCCTGGCAAGCTTATGTCGGCGCTGAGGATCACGGCCACTGGAATTTGAATCTGGCGGCCATCAACATCCGGCAGGCGCGAATGACGGGAATTCCTCAGCAGCGGATTTCCCGCTTGGATTTGTGTACCGCCTGTAATAACGGACATTTCTTTTCCTACCGCCGCGAGGGTAAAACCGGACGGATGCTGAACATGATTGCTTTGAGCGGGGACTGAATGAAAAATGTGATCCTGACCGGATTTATGGCTACCGGCAAGAGTGCGGTAGGGCGTGTTTTGGCGCAGCGGCTGGGCTATAAATTTATCGATACCGATAATTTAATCGCAGAGCAGGCGAAAAAAAGCATCGCGCAAATCTTTCAAGACGAAGGGGAGGCACATTTTCGCTGCCTGGAAACGGAGCTGCTCAGGCAACTGGAAAATGCACAAGGACTGGTCATCGCTACCGGCGGAGGGATGATTTTGCCGGAAGAAAATTTTCGCCGCCTGAAAAAATTAGGGCCGGTTATTTGTCTGACGGCTTCCCCTGAGGTTATTTTAGCCCGCGCAAAACGCGGTCAAACCAAACGCCCGCTTTTAAATACCCCCGACCCTTTAGAAAAGATTACTCAGCTTCTGGAAAAGCGTAAACCTTTTTACCGGCTTGCCGATTTTACCGTGGATACCTCTGGAAATAATCCTGCTGAAGCGGCTGATTCGATTTTTACTTATTTGAAAGGTGCATAAACCATAATTAGGCTTTAGGCTCTGGGCTTCTGGCTTCAGGCGCAGAAAGAGACCCTCCCTTGGAGGGTATTTGAATTGGCCTGAAGCCCAGAGGGGCTGTGCCGCAACTCAAATTTTATAATCAAACTCCCAATATTGTCATTGCGAACGACGAAGGAGTGAAGCAATCTCAATAAGATGCAGGAGATTGCTTCGTTCCTCGCAATGACTTTTTTAGGTAGAATGCCAGTTTCAAGAGTTGCGGCACAGTCCCCAGAGCCCGAAGCCTGGAGCCTATATGGTATAGCTCCCTTTATCCCCCCCCATCCGCCGCTTCCAGCGCGGCAATTTTTTGCTCACCGGCAACAGGTAACCACACGCTGAACGTCGTTCCCTTTCCTGTTTCGCTTTGAACCAAAATCTCCCCCAGGTGATCTTTGATTATTCCGTAACTAACGGACAACCCAAGCCCTGTGCCTTCACCAACTGGCTTGGTGGTGAAAAAAGGATCGAATATCTTATTGATATTCTGGGGATCGATGCCGCATCCTGTGTCAATAAACCGGACTATCAGCCAGGACGTCAGATGGTCACCCTGCGCACATTCGGTAAAGGTCACAATCGTCAGACGCCCTCCAGCCTTCATCGCCTGTTGGGCGTTAACAATCATATTGACGAATACCTGCTGCAATTGTTGTTTAACGCCGATTACCGGAGGTAAATCGGGAGTAAAATTTTTTGCCAGTTCGATTTGATTTATTTCCAATTGATGCCGGGTAAAAACAAAGGTTTCTTCCAATACCTCCTGGATGTCCAATATTTCCTGTTGTTCAGTTTCCATGCTGGATTTACGGGAAAATTTCAATAAACTTTTAATAATCGAGGCGCAGCGTGTGGCGGCATCCAGAATGTTCCGGACATAAGATACAATAGCTTTCATATCATTTTGAGTTAAATTGTCGACTCCCTTTTTTTCCGCTTTCTCCATAATAAACTGAGCATATCCCAAAATTCCTCCCAAGGGATTTTTAAGCTCATGGGATATCCCGGCCGCCAATTGTCCCAAGGCGGATAATTTCCCGGCTTGAACTAGCTGTTCCTGGGTGTCTTTCAATTCCTTATTGGCCATCTCCAGTTCCTCTACTTTATGCACTATCTCCCGGTGGGATTTATTAACCTCCCGCGTCATATCGTTAAATACCTCGGCTAATTGACCAATCTCGTCGTTACTTTTGATGGTTATTTTTTGCTCATAATCCCCCTGGGCAATTACTTTCGCACCGTGGACAAAAATCATAATCGGCCCAAGCAGCGCCGATTCTAAAAACTCCGAAAGGATAAAACCGAAAACAATCGATATTAAACTTATGATTAAGATGCTCAAATTTCTGGTATGGTTTAACGCTTCCAATCTTTCCTGCAAGGAAATTTCCAGTTTGATATATCCGATTATCTGGGACTTGGCAGGCTTGTGGTTTGCTTCTTCCTCCCAGATAAACCCGGCGGTGGTTTGCGGTTCCTGATAGGTTTTAACCGGTACGGCAATCTGCAATCTCTCTGAGTTTATCCGGCTGACATAGTCTTTTTGCCGCAGCCAGTTTTTATCGTCCATAGTAAACCTGGGAAAACATTTTTGGTCGCATTTCCCTTTTTGAATAAAATCCGCGATCCTTTCTCCTGGCAGATCAAAAATACGCACACAAATGACATCCTTTTCCTGCAACAGACTTTCCAGCAAATGGTCTAAAATAAGCTTGTCTTTGACCAACACCCCGTATTCACTGTCATAAGCCAGATTAAGGACTAAAGAAATGCCCCATTTTTCCGTATCGGCCACCAGCAGTTCTTTTTGCTGATAGCTGAAAAAGATAATCAGACTACCGGCCATAACGATAATGAATAGCGCAATTATGGAAATAATTTTGAGCCGCAATCCCAGCTTAAAGTTTATGATGTTGTTTTTTGGTTTACAATTGTTCATGTTTTTAAATAATTCAAGGGAGAAGTTATTCAAGTTCTAGTTGATATGGCACGCTGTCATTCCCGAATGCCTTTATCGGGAATCTGGTTTTTCAATTAGTTAAAACCGGATTCCCGATAACACCATTCGGGAATGACAACTAGAAAATGGCATTATTCAAGTTCTAACCCAAAGTATTTAGCTGCCTTGGTATTAATCACCGGTATTAGTTTGCGCGGCGGAACTATTTTCCCCGCGGCGGCTTGGTTATTTAAAATATCGATCGCC
The DNA here is from genome assembly GCA_016235675.1 of Candidatus Schekmanbacteria bacterium. Classification (GTDB taxonomy): domain Bacteria; phylum SZUA-182; class SZUA-182; order SZUA-182; family SZUA-182; genus JACRJN01. The sequence continues at coordinate 3,595 of JACRJN010000034.1, read as the reverse complement.
AATTCCGCCGCCTGAATCCCCATCTCGTAATAATCCGGTTTAAGAGCCAACAGCACTCCCTCGTGTATATAACGTGGACTGAAGGCCAAAATCGGTATTTTATGTCTGGTAGTGGTTAAAATAATATGCTTGACGGCTAATTCAGTAAGTGCGGTCTCATCCATCATCAACCAGAGGACATCTATTTTATCGATTAAAGTTCTGAGAGCGGAAGGAACATCCTGAGCCAGATAAATCGGCTGAAAAATTAAATCCAGACCCAATTCCTGAGCCGATGCTTCCGCCGCGGTTAAATCTTCTTTATCTATGGATACCGGGCTATACAGCAGCCCTACTCTTCTGGCTTTATTTATTATCTGCTTCAGGAAATAAAGTTGATCCGGCATCGGTATATTTATAGAAACACCGCTGATATTGCTATTTTTCAGATCAAGCCTTTCCGGATTCGATACTAAGGAAAATACAATTGGTAATTTTGTTATATTTTTCCCTATTAAAGCGGTAGCCTCAGAGCCGATTGTATAAATCAGGTCGGGTTTTTCGGAGATAATTTCTGCAACAATTTGATTATTGGGATTGTTATCTAAATCATAAACCTTGATTCTACCCTTAACAAGCGATTTGAAGCCGTTGAGCGCCTCATCATAGGGTTTAATGGAATTGCTTTTAACGACAAAGATATCAGCGGCCTGTACCGGATCTGAGCCGTGAAAACCGATAATCAGCAAGACAATAAAAAGAGATAATATTAACTTTATGGTTTTCAATTTCCAATCCTTGTGTATATTTTGCGCATAAGATTCCAAATTAAATTAGTGCAAAATATATTCCTGGCCGGTGTAGACAGGTATCACATTATCGCTGTTGCGGTAGCACAGGCATCTTGCCTGTTATGCGGGCAACGCCCGCACAAAAACGGTGCAATCAATGGAAGCTCATTGGTTAAATCAGAGCTTCCATGCTACGCCGCAAACACAGGCTGGAAGCCTGTGCTACCGTATAACGTTGGAAGGAATTTAACGGTACTAGCAGGGTTTATGCAGATAAGGGAGGGTAAAAAAGAAGGTGACGCCGTTGCCGGCTTCCGATTCCACCCAGATACGACCGCTGTGGTGTTCGATGACTTCTTTAGCGATGGCCAATCCCAGGCCGCTGCCTTTTTCATGCTTTAGGCCGGGTTGTTCCAGTTGGAAGAATTTGGCGAAGATTTTTTTGTGATGTTTTTTAGGGATGCCGGGGCCGGTATTGAAAAGGGAAATCTTCACAAAGGTTTTAGCGGCCTCATCATCTGATATATTATGATCGGAGCGATCGGCTTTACGTGTCCCGCCTACCAGCTTGGCTTCCAAAATAATCTTTCCGCCCCGCGGGGTAAACTTGACTGCATTCCCTATCAGATTAGAAAAGACTTGGTATAACCGGGATTTATCGCCGACAACCGGATCGATATTAGCCAGGTTTTTAACTTCTATCTCTATCTGCTTTTTGTCTATCTCCCATTTAAAAATAGACACAAAGTGTTCCACAATCTCCGCCAAATCGATCTTTTCCTCCCGGTAGTGCATCAAACCGGCCTCGATCTTTTCTATATCCAGGAAGTTGTCGATCAAATTTACCAGCCGGTTGGTCTCATCCTCGATGCGATGTAAAAACTCTTCATATTCATCGGGGCTGTTTTTATAGGTCAAAAGCAGTTCGGTAAAAATGCGGATCGAATTGAGCGGATTACGCAGGTCATGGGCAACGATATTAACCAATTCCGATTTGCGCTGGCCGATGTCCAATAGTTGCTGATTGCTTGCCTTCAAATCCTGCATCAGCTTTTCCAGTTGGGTGTTATGATGGCGAATCTCCTGTTCCATTTTGGTGCGCTCGGTTATATCGATTACAATCCCGTCGATGCTGATCACCTCTCCCGCCTGGTCTAAAATCGGGATGGAACGGTTGATGACGTGCAGTATGTCTTTATTATTTTTATGTACTATCCGGTATTCGTACTCCTGCTCACTTTGGCTTTGCAATTGCTGTTGAAAACAGGCCAGAAAATTCTTGCGGTCGTTGGGATGCACCCGCTCGATCCAGAGTTGGAAACCTTGCCGATAGAATTCCTGCGGAGTGATCCCTAACAGTCGCTGTGATGCCTGGCTTATAAAGAGCAACCCTTTTTGCGGGGAATAGCTGTAAATAACCTCCGGCATTCGCTCGGTCAGTTGGGCGTGCTTTTTTTCCACGCTTAACAATTCATCGTGATATATTTCCAGATAAAAAACGCTCAGTTTTTGTAATTGTTGATCGATAATCTGATTGACGGTATTGGTGAAATCCTTGACCTGCTGCCAGTTCCAGCCGTTTTTTTCCTGTTCGGCCCAAATTTGTTTATTGATAATTTCTCTTAAGATACTATGCCCGCGCAAGACATTTTTTAAAGGAAATCCGGACGGATAGCCCCGCTGGGTAAGGGATTTGATCCAATTCATAATCTCCTTATCCCCGCCTCCCAAAATATAGCGCACTATTTCCGGATAGCAGGCGCTGATTACATTTTGATAGGGATTATTGTCCCCTTCTTTACTTACAGGGTCATGCATCATCAATTGATTGACCCGCTCCAGCCAGTTAGCTAAAATCTCTTCCAGATTATCCTGTAGAAATTTTTTTAACTGCTGAACCTCTTCTCCGTCAAGCACTTAAATTCTCCTTTGCCTGAAAAGCCGTCAAAAATTTTCTTTTGCCGTTAATCCCGCCGCTTAGAGAAACCGCGATAAAGCAGATTAAAGTATATAAGTCTATAACGCCGGAGGGCAGCGGCAGCTTCATCCATAAATGATTTATCAACGATATTCCTACAAAGCTGGTTACCGCCGACATACAAGTAAGCAGAAACATCTTGCCGGGCAGCTTTTCTCCCAGCCATTTACCTATGTAATAATAAGCCGGTAAGATGTAGATGTAGACCGGCCTGAGCATAATCAAGGCTTGTTTTTGATCCAATTGCAACAGGGCGATAAAATAACCCTGGATGAGAACTATTGTCAAAAGAATTACTATCAGGAGAAGCGAAGTTAACATAAGATACCAAGGGGCAAAGGGAACGTCCTTTTTTGCAGGGTGAGAATTATTTGGTAACATTAACGGCACGTTCCTTCCGAATGAGCTACACATAAGGGAGATAGAAATTTCAATTATACCCTATTTGGCTCCAGGCTCTGGGCTAATTCAAATACCCTCCAGGGGCGGGTTTCTTTCTGCGCCTGAAGCCTAAAGCCCAGAGCCTAAAGCCTAATTATAGAATGGGCGTTTTTTCACCATTATCCTGGGTTGCGGTATTAATATATATAAACATAGCAAAGAGCAAGCCTTTGGTCAACTTAAAAATTACCTCTTGTTTTATAGGAAGTTAATTTGTAAGATGATCACTGTATTTTTGCAATTTTAGTGCCCAAACATGTCAATCTGAGAGTGTTGACATATAGATAGAAATTGTTTTTTCGTTCGTAGTTCGTAGTCCCAGCCCTTCAGGGCTGAACTTCAGGGCGTTAGCCCTGCAATTATGACTCTCAATACTTTCGGCGCGTTCCATACGAACACACCTTTT
>JACRJN010000037.1 GCA_016235675.1 Candidatus Schekmanbacteria bacterium | reverse complement strand
GTTTACTCAATTCCAGATCGGATGATTTCTTGACCTTTTCCAATAACTTAACTGCATCGGCGGTTTTCCCCCATTTGGCGTAAGCCATCCCTGCGCCTAAAAGGGCTTTATCCGCCCAGGGCTGCTTATCCGGGTAAAGATAGGCTACCCGCATATATTCCGAAACCGCCTGTTCATATTGATCCGCCAGTAAATGACATTCCCCGATCCAATATTGGGCTTCCACAATCAAGTCTTCGCTGGAGGAAGAAATTATCTGCTTATATTTTTCCAAAGCCGCCTCATATCTTTTCTGCCGTCTTAAAATATGGCCTTCTTCCAGATACGCATTAAAGACCAAGGCGCTGTCCGGGAAACGCTTGCACAAAGACTGAAAGGCTTCCTGCGCCTCAGGGTCTTTTTTCAGGTTGGTGTAAGAGATGCCGATATAATACAAACTTTCCGCGACAGAGCTGCTTTGCGGGAAATCTACAATCAACTGCTGAAATTGCTTCAGGGCCGGGCGATGCTCACCCAGATAAAACAGGGAGCGTCCCAGGCTCGCCTGAGCATCCGGCAGATAATTGCTTTTGGGATAACGATCTATAAACTCCTGAAACACCTCTTTCGATTTTTTGTAATCTTTCTGGGCGTAGTATATCTCCCCGGATTTAAATTGGGCGTCATCGGCCAAATCGCTCTGCGGGAATTTTGCAATAAGCTGAGTATAGGCTTGCTGCGCCCGTTTTAAATCGCCCTTAGTGTTCAAGACCTCCCCCACCTGATATTGCAAGACCTGGCTGAGCTTGTGATCGGGGTAGCGGTTGGCGAAAGCGGAGGCGTTTTCGATGAATTTATCCAACTTGCCCTGTTGGTAATATCCAATAGCTATACCATATTCGGCGTCCGGTATCAAGAGGCTCTTGGGATACTGTTTTATCAAGCCCTGATAAGCCGACAGCGCCTGCTCATATTCTTTCATATTATAATAACTGTCGCCGATTTTAAGCCAGGCATCTTCCGCCTCATTGCTTTGGGGGAATTCCTTGATCAGGTGTTTAAACTCCCCGATGGCCTGCTGATATTTGCCTAAGCGAAAATAACTCCAGCCTTGTTGTAAAGACGCCTCCACAGCCTTGGGATTCCGGGAAAATTCCTCGCTGATACGGGCAAAATAGGGGATGGCCTGCTCGAATTTTTCCTCATGCATCCGGATTTTTCCCATACGGAATAAGACTTGCGCCAGATATTCATTTTTGGGAAATTCGTTGAGCAACTGTTGATAGCTGTTCAACGCCTGGAAATACTGTTTGGCATGATACAAGGACTCAGCCAGCATAAAAATGGCTTCCTGTTTATTGGGCGCTTCCTTTTTCGCATTGACAACATCCTGAAAATATTTGGCCGCCTTATCCCATTCCTCCAAGGTGTAATGACTCCATCCCAACCCCATCAAAGCGCTGTTGTAGCGGGGGCTGTCGGCATGATTATCGGCTACCTTGCGATAACCGATAATCGCCTGAGTGTAATTTTGCAGTTTAAAAAAGGATTCCGCCTGCCAGAAAATGGCGTCGGCCTGATATTTGGTTTTGGGAAATACAATCAGCAGACGGCGGAATTCCTGGGCGGCTTTTTCATAATCCTGTAAAATATAATTGCACCAGCCTAATTTGAAGATCGCTTCTTCGCTAAAGGGGCTAAGCTGTTGATACGAGGCCACCCATTGATAGTGCTCCAGAGCCTCTGTATAATGCTTCAGATTGAACAACGTTTCACCCATCATGTATTTAGCGCCGTCCATTAAGGAGCTATAAGGGTATTGTTTGGTGAAGCGCTCGAATTCGCTTAAGGCTTGATCGTAATTGGCCAGTTTGAAATAGGACAACCCTAAGGAAAATTGAGTATCGTCCAGCCAGGGGGAGATGGTATATTTGGTTAATATTTCCCGGTATTGTTCGATGGCCTGCCGGAATTTATCCAGGGCAAAATAGGTTTTTCCCAAACGGAATATGGCAGCCGGAACTAAGTCATCCTTGGGGTACGTATTGATTAATGCCTGGAAATTTTCGGCGGCTAGAGTAAAGTCGCCTAATTTGAAACTGCACCAGCCCAGTCCGTAACCCGCAAATTTGGCCAGAGGATGCTTGGGGTAGCGTTTCAGAAATTCCTGATAGCCGACGGAGGCCTTTTTGTAATCCTTGGTATTGAAAAAGCTCTCCGCCAGCCAGTAATTGGCCTCCGGAACATAGCGGCTTGAGGGATGGCGCTGCAAAAAATCGGCATACTGCAAAGTGGCCTCAGAGTATTTGCCTTGCCGGTAAAGGGTTTCGCTGTACAGATAATGGGAGATGTCGGCTAAAGAATGTAAGGGGTAGGACAATGCCGCTGCCTTGAAATTTTTTTCCGCCTTAAACCAATCCTGGGTTTGATAATAAATCCAGCCCAGGGAATAGCGGGCAAAGGAGGCTAATTCATGCTGCGGGGCGTCTTCCGCCAACTGGCGGTAATTTTCGGCGGCCTTGGGATAATTTTTAAGATTAAAATAAGCCTCGGCCAGCCAGTATAAGCCGTCGCTGCTTAAGCTGCTGTCCGGATATTTTTCTATTAACTGATCCAACAAATCGATAGCCTGTTCAAATTCACCGTGTTGGTATTGATACATCGCGGCCTTATAATAGCCGTCGTCACGCAAAAAAAAGCGGGTGAGCCAGGAAGTGAATTTATTGCCGTAAAGACAGCATCCGCTGGGTTCCGCCACCGGCTCGGTTTTCTCCCCCTTTATCCCTAAGGGCACGGTGATCCCTTTTTGAGATTTGGCCGGTACCTCTTTTAAGCCCAATGTCGCCGTTTCAGGTGTTTGCAGCGGTTTTTGCTCCTGAGGCTTTTCTTCGAAATGCCCTTTGACGATAACCTCAGGCAAGCTGAAAGAGGGTTCATCCGCCGGAATTGCCACCGCCCAAAGACTGGCGGGAAAGGAAAGAAGATAAATTGCTGTTATAATAGCGTTTAGTTTAGCGGACTTCAATTTCAATTGCCCCCCATCAGGAATATATGAATTTAAATAAAACAATTTTCTTTATTATAACAGGTTCAATATTCTTTGTCTATAATATCAATTTGCCTGCAGGGCAACCTCATATAAAAATATTGCACTGGGAATATTGTAATTTTCAATAAAAACAATTAAAATACAGCTTTTTCCAACAAAGGGGGCAATGATGGAAAAGCTGGAATTTTTAGACTATTTTACTGGGCTAGATGATC
>JACRJN010000032.1 GCA_016235675.1 Candidatus Schekmanbacteria bacterium | reverse complement strand
TCAGCACCCGTTCGGCCTTTAGGGCATAATGGGTGGCGTCGAATGTGACAACACAACCCTTTTCCAATGTCTAATCCTCTTTTTATGTAATAGCTGTTAAGCGTGTTTTTCTTTGTTTTTCTTGCGGTCGCCATGGGTGGTGATATAAGCATATATGGCAAACACAAGGGCAATAAACGCTCCTCCCAAAGCAATAAACACCATTTTTTCTTCAATCATTTTTTTCTCCTTTGCCATCTAAATAAAATGCCAAAAAGATTTGAACAGTAGTTATAATAATTCCTACAGAAAATAGCTTTAAATTAAAAGGTTTGCTTGAAATTATATTGCCTATTACGATACCGCCAAAGGTTAATTTGGCTATATCATAGATAAATTTCGCTAAATTGCCCCACTGCTTATTTTTATTCGCCATTTGATTTAATACTTACCGAATTCTAAATATCCTGTTTTATCCGGTTAATCCTGTCAAATAATTTTTTACTTCCCCCGATACTTACCCACAATCTCCTTCAGCGAGCGGCAGACATAGTCAATCTCATCGATGGTGTTGAAATAGCCCATGCTCAGGCGCACCGTGCCGGACGGAGCGGTGCCGATGGTTTTATGGGTAGTGGGGGCGCAATGCAGCCCGACCCGCGTCATGACCGAGTATTCATGATCCAGATAATAGCCTACATCGCTGGGCGACATGTCCTTGACGTTGATGGAAACGACGGCGGTTTGCTTTAAGGCGTCCTGGGGGCCGTAGATGATTACCTCGTCGATCTCCTGAAGCTTGTTTAATAAATGGGCGGTCAGCGTTTGCTCGTGCTTTTGAATCTTTTCCCGTCCCTCAGACAGAATAAATTCCACTCCGGCGGCCAGCCCCGCTAAGCCTGGGGTATTTTTGGTGCCGCTTTCGTATTTATCGGGCAGGATGTCGGGGTGCAGTTCGTATTCGGACTTGCTGCCGGTTCCCCCCTGCTTTAACGGTACCAGCACATCTTCCACACCTTCGGCGACATACAGTCCGCCCGTACCCTGAGGGCCTAACAGCCCCTTGTGACCGGGAAAAGCCAGCAGATGGGCGCCAATATCTTTGACGTTAACCGGGAAAATTCCGGCTGTTTGCGCGGCGTCCACCAAATAATAGACCTTGGGATATTTTTTAAGTGCTTGGCCGATTTCTTCCACCGGCTGGATGGAACCGATTACATTGGAGGCATGGGTAACCGTCACTAAGCGGGTATTGCTTTGAATATTTTTTTCAATCTCCGACGGAGCGAAAAAGCCCTGAGAATTACAACGGATAACGGTAACGGTGATCAGCCCCTGCTTTTCCAGGGAACGCAAGGGACGCATTACCGAGTTGTGCTCGATGGAGGTAGTAATAACGTGATCCTTCGGACGCAAAATGCCTTTAATGGCCAGATTCAAGGCATCGGTAGTATTGAAGGTCAAAATAATGCGCGCCTCATCCTCTACGCCTAAAAGTTCCGCGATGTTGGCTCTGGCTGTAAGCACGATCCGCTCAGCCTCCACCGACATCTGGTGACCGGATCGACCGGGGTTAGCTCCCACCTCGCGCAGACAATGATCCACCGCCCGGTAAACCGCTTCCGGCTTAGGCCAACTGGTGGCTGCGCAATCAAAATAAATCATTTCCGCTCCTCCAATATGTTCAGCATAGAATAACCTTGACAAAAACCAGGTCAGTATAGCATAATTGACTTAGGCTGTAAACAGCCAAATGATTGCAATAAGTTATAATCAGACTCTAGGCTTCGGGCTTTAGGCTACAGGCCAAACAAATTCTATGCCGATGTTTCGGCGTGAGAACACACCGAAACATCAAGAAAAATTCGAGCCAAAAGCCTGAAGGGACTGTGCCGCAACTCCAAAAGTTGTAGACTGCTTCGTAATTGTCATTGCGAACGACGAAGGAGTGAAGCAATCTCAAGCAGATACAGGAGATTGCTTCGTTCCTCGCAATGACTTTTTAGCTAAATGTCACTTTTTATGAGTTCCGGCACAGCCCCTGAAGCCTGAAGCCCAGAGCCTAAAAATGTTTTCTCCGCAACAACCCATTTTCGGTCAATACCGTGACGGCGATCACGGCCTGTATCTGCTGGATGCAAGAATCAAGCTTATTTGCCTGTTAATACTGGTCGGGATTGCCTTTTACCGGGAAACGGCTGTTTTTTTGATCCTGCCGCTTCTTGCCGCAGCTATCGGCGCAAGCCGCTTGCCATATCGGCTGATTGCCCGCTGGCTGCTGAAATTAAAGTGGTTCCTGATCTTTACCTTTTTCTTTCATCTGCTTTTTACCCCCGGCTATTTTATCCCTTATTTAGTCTGGCATGAGCGCGGCATTACCTATGAAGGGTTGCACAACGGGGCTTATATCAGCCTGCGCCTGTTGATTTTTCTGGCCGCTTCCAGCCTGTTGACCTTGACCACTTCTCCGGGACGTTTGGTGGACGGCCTGGGGAAATTGCTTTCACCTCTGAAACGATTCAATTTTCCGGTTCAGGATTTAGCGTTGATGATCATGTTCAGCCTGCATTTTCTGCCGCTATTATGGCAGGAAGCGGATCGGCTGCGTAAAGCCCAAATCGCCCGCGGCATTAGTTTTTCTCAAGGCGGACTGGTGCAGCGGATTAAATCCTTATCAGCCCTGACCGTGCCCTTGATTTTTTCCGCCTTTCGCCGCGCCGATAATCTGGCTCTCTCTATGGAAATCCGCCGCTATCGGAGCGATGTTTCCCGTACCAGTCTTTATCCCGGCAAGTTGCAATTTATGGATTATCTTTCGCTGATGACAGTGTTGGGGATAGCGTTTTTAGCCTATATTTTGGGGAATACCCCCCTGCCGTAGTCCATAAGTGCTAACTTAAACGTAGCGCAGGGCTTTAGCCCTGCCCCGAACGTAACGTTCGACCCTATAGCCGGGGCAGACCTAAAGGTCTGCGCTACATATAAATGCCTTAAGTTAGCGCTTATGCTGTCGTAGTCCCAGTAGTCGTAGTCCCAGGGCTTTAGCCCTGGAAATTCAGCCCTGAAGGGCTGGAGCTACGGAATTTAAGAGTACAATTTATGTCCAATATCAAACTAACCATCGCTTATGACGGAAGCGGTTATTGCGGCTGGCAGGTACAGAAAGGGCGGCTTACAATTCAAGGGGTTTTGGAAGAAAGCCTGTCGCGGATTGAGAAAAAACCAGTCACCTTGTATGGGGCAGGCCGCACCGATGCCAAGGTTCACGCCTGGGGGCAGACGGCAAATTTTCATACCGACGTAACGTTACCGCCCCTCGTTTGGCAGAAAGCCATCAACAGACTTTTGCCTAAAGATATTGTGATTAAAGAAGCGGTGCCTGTTCCGGATGATTTTCACGCCCGCCATTCAGCGTTGCATAAGCATTACCGTTATCGTATATTATTGAGCAAATTTCACTGCCCTTTCGAGCGCAACTACGCCTGGCATATCCCCTATCGCCTGGATTTGGACGCCATGAAACGGGCTGCTGATTATTTGTTAGGCGAACATAATTTTTCCTCGTTTCAGGGAACAGGCAGCGATATAGAAACAACGGTGCGGAATATGGAAGGTTTGACGCTGGAACTGAGAGAGAATATCTTGCAGATAGATTTGACGGCGGACGGTTTCCTGCGCCACATGGTGCGCAATATTGTCGGTACTTTAGTGGAGGTGGGAAGAGGTAAGCTTTTTCCCGATGCCATAACGGAGATATTAGCCGCCCGTGACAGATCGAAAGCCGGGCAGACCGCTCCGCCTCAGGGGTTGTGTTTGATTAGCGTGGGGTACTGAAAAGATGAAGGGGTGAAACGGCGAAAGGGTGAATTCTCCGTTTCACCGGTTCTCTCATCCTCCGTATCTGTTTTTTACATGTGCTCAATCGCCCTGCCGTCTAAAATCTCCGGTTTGACCCGCGCTAAAAATCTGGCGGTACAGCCCACTACCGCCCCTTCCACCAGCATAACCGGAACATGCGCCCAGAGCACATATTTGGCCATCCCGATAAAATTTTCACCGGCGCTGATTAATAAAACGGCCAGAATGATTCCGCTGAGCATAGTACTGCCGGCACCGGCGATAATACCGAATATCAACTCGGCGTTTTTAATGTGCAAACGATGCCTTAAGGTAAAAATACCGTACGCTGTAAGGGCGGGAATCCCCATCATCAGGGCGTTGGCTCCCAGGCTGGTTATGCCGCCGTGCTGGAAAAGCAAGGCTTGCAAAAGCAGTCCCAGCAGGATGGAAGGGAAAGCGGCTGCTCCTAAAATTATGCCCACCAATCCGGTCAAAAGTAAGTGAACGCTGGCCGGACCCAGCGGGATATGAATGAGCGAGGCGACAAAAAACACTGAGGTGATAACCGCAATCTTGGGTAATTCCTCAGGTTTGATCTTTCTGGCCGTAAAAGCGGCCAGACCAACACTTACCGCATAGCTGCCCGCCCACACGGCGGTTGGTAATACTCCATCGGAAATGTGCATTTTAATACTCTCCAAATTATTGTAACCCCGGTAATTAATCTTTCTTCTTCCCCGCCAGTTGCATAATCAATGCGGTCAGGCCGAAAATAAAGCCCAAACCGCCCAGGATACCGGAAACCGGGAGGGGTTCTCCCTGGCTCATGTGTCTTATGGGTTTTGCCGGGGCTGTTTCCGCAACGGCGCCGGAGGATGAAGCGGGGACATCTGCCGCCGGAACGTCAGACCCGGCGCTTGGAGTAGCGGCGCTCCCCTCCCCCGCCAGATCACTGCTTTTCAAAAGAAACGAATTTTTATGTCCCATCGTAGCTATCAGCACGATGTTTAAGTCGTCCTGTTTGGGAATTTTAAAGGAAAACAAACCGTCTTTGTCGGTAGTTCCTTCCAACAGCTTGTTTTGCTGACTGTCATAAACCTCTACCTTCCCGCCCTCCACAGCCTTACCATCCGGGAAATACCCCTCGGTAAAGACGGTGCCTTTCTCGGCGTAGGCAAAAATATTTACCTTGTGCGCCCAAACCCGCGAAACGTTCAAGAGTACCATCAAAGCAACGGATACAATCTGTATTTTCTTCATTTAACTGTCCTTCTGTCAAAATGGTCAAGGGTAAAGGGTAAAAATTTTCACCCTTCCCCCCCTCACTCCTCACCCTTCTTTACTTCATATCCCTGGTTCTCACCCAATACACCGCACCGATTTCCACCTGTTTATCCTGACCATCATGTTTTATCTTCCAGGAGGCTTCGTTTAAAGCGGCGAAACCCCACCAGCCGGCCCGCGGCATGGCATAGGTAAACACGCCGTTTGCATCCGCTTTAACCACCTGCGTAACATAGGGATCAGCCGGGGCTATAACCTGCTTGGGATTTTCCGGCGACTCATTCAGGTATTCCACTTCCACCTCGGCATAGGGTACCGCTTTGCCCTTGAGCTTGACGATCCCGGTGAAAACGTTGCCGGTCCAGAAGCCGTAGGGTCTGGTAAGCGGAACAATTTCGGTTTCCAGCCCCACTTCGTTGCCCCAGCCCTCTTCCAAACCCAAAGCAGCGACACAGACTTTAGTATAATGAATGATATAGCAATCCTCTGCCGGTTCCCAATAGGGAGTGGGTTCGACATAGAAGGTGTAATCGCCGGGGCGTTTTATCTTATAAACGGTTTCCCAGGTGGTAAACTGATTGATCTTTTTATCTTTCAGCGCAGGCAGCAGGTCTTCCTTTTTTCCCTTATACAAAACTCCGAACTGTTTGGGTTTAACCATTTCCATGTAATGGCCTTCCATCGGGTGGATAAATTTGACGGCTATTTTCACATCCTTGCTGTCTTCCTGAGTGACAATATCATCCGAGGGAGTGAGTGTCCCGAAATGAGCGTAAGCCGGTGTATATCGAAGGGCTAAGGCCAGGCTGATGCTGGCCAGTAATGTTGATTTTTTGTTCATTTTATTTATTCTCCAAATTAGTTGTTAAAATTTATACCATAGTTAAAACTAAAAGGCTACATTAAAACGCGCCGCCCAGAAATCCACGGCGCCGATTTTCTGGCTGTAGTAAAAATTCTCGATATGCTGATAATCCACGGAAAATGCGGTGTGCTCGGTCAGAGAGAATTTATAATAAACCTCCAGCACCCGCTCATCTTCATAATTACCGGCGCCGATTCCGGGACGATCGAAATAACCGCTGTAGCCTGCTTCATGCGCCTTGCGGTGATTGCCGGTCAGTTTGCCGATTTCATAAGCTACGCCCAGCACATCCTCGTTGCGTCCCCAGTTCTGGCCGGAAACGTCCAAGCCGAACATGATGTTTACGTCCATATCCTGGTAGTGGCGTACATCCCGATCATCGTCCTGCTGTCCGTAGCGGCCAAAGATGTTGATGCCCATGGGTAAGGATTGATCGATGCTGATGCCGAAACCGCCCTTGCTCAAATCGTCGGCGTTGTCGGCGGTGTTGATGGCAGCCGCGTTTTTGGTGACCAGCGTACCGTTTTCATCGAAACGGGCATACTCGCCGCGGTTTTTAAAGGCATAGATGCGGTAGCCGCCCTTGATCCCTTCGGCGTATTCGATATTGAAGGCCAGTTCGCCGACAACGGAGTATTTATCGTTGATATTGTCCAGATAGGAATCCGCGGAAAAAACCCCGCCGGATAAAGTGACAAAGGGCGTTTCAAAGGCCGCTCTCGCCCCGTAGGTGTAGCCGTGCCCCTGCAAGTCCTGGACGAAATCGAAGGCGCCGTTGTTGCAGATCGCCTGGTTGAGAAATTGGGTAGTCTGGTCGGCCACCCGCTCGCCCTCGTCGAAAAAATCGTTGACCCCGAATTTCCCTAAATCCAGGATCAATTTGTAGCCTTCGCTGACGGGCACCGTGCGTTCATAATAGGCGCGGGCGATATAGGGCTGATTGTGGTGGTTGCGATCCTCCATCACATCGTTGTTGACCATGCCGCCGCCCTGCAAGAATGCATCCACCCCGGCACCGTTGGCGAATTCCAGGTCGAACATGATGTAACCGTTGTCATCGAACTGCTTTTCCACAAACAAATCGGCGGAAAAGGTGGCCGTTCCGGCTTTGTGGTCATAGGTTTGGTAGTCCGGGCTGGCGACCGCGGGCAAATCGCCGTCCTTTAATTTCAGCCCGCTGCTTTGATAGATGGTGGTCATCTGGCCGGTGATGTTCAGCCCTTTCAGGAAGTTAACGGCCTCATGTTCATGTGCGCCCACCCGCCAGAAATGTTTGTGCTCCTCAATTTCCTTTTCCACGGCAATCAGACGATTGCAAAGTTCCTCGTAACTTAGTTGTTTGTACGGCACAGTGTTTTCCGGAGAATCCACTTTGGCTACTTCAACAATCTGCTCCGTATGCTGGTTTTCTTCATGGCTGTGAGCTAAAACCGGATTGCCGGCCAAAAAAAGAAAACCGCTAGCTGCTAAACTTCTCAAAAAATAATAAGAAAACCGCTTCATACCCCACCCCATAACTTTTTGTTTCATTTGTTTCTCCTAACTTTCTGCAATTCTTTCGCAAAAAAAATGCCACGAAGTCATTTTCCGGTTTCCTAACCGGTTATACCAATTCGCTGTCCATGATTAATGTAGCGTTGGGGTTTATCCCCAACACGTTCGTCTGCAAGCGGGGGATTAACCCTCAGCAGCTACAGATCATTCTTTAATGACTGATAGCGAATTAGTATTAAGCCTTCGTGGCCTGTTAAACAAAAAAAGTCACGCAAACATTCTTTCCCTTCTGGGAAATCAGTCTCCGTGACTTTTGATTCTAAAACTCAACTTTATTGCCGCGGCTTCTTGCCGCCATTTGTATATAAGTATAGCAACAGGTTTTTAGTGTTGTCAAGGGGAATTTTAAAAAATCTTTAGTAGCGTTCTCAACAGGAGACCCGAACCGTCATTGCGAGGCAGCTTTATCGCCGAAGCAATCTCATACTCACGCATGGAGATTGCTTCGCTTAAGCTCGCAATGACGCTTCGGGTCCCTGTGTTTCTACGCTACCAAATCTTTAGTAGGGTGGGCTGTGCCCGCCATTTGGTGGGCACAGCCCACCCTACAATTTACGTTCCAATTTGTAACGGGCTAACAATCTTTTTCAAAGTAGCTAGGGCGGACAATGCGGCCAGATAGCTGGTTTTGGGGTTTTGGGGGAAGGGGAGATTTTCGGTGCGGGCAATCATTTTGCCGAAATTGCCGGTTACTTCCACCTCGTGGCAGTTGGTGGTAACTGACGGATCGGCGATAATGCGCACCTTGGTCTTTTGCGGGCCGATACCGGCTAAACTTAACGCGGCTGCGACGTTGATATTCTGGGGGAAGGCTTTGACGGCATCCGAAGCGGTGCCTTCGAAGATTACGGTAGGGGTATAGATGGAATTTACATCGATTCCGGCTTGGATTAAATAGGGCGCGCCGGTAAACCCTTTGGGCGGTTTACGGGTGGTAAGGGTGGCGCTGTAAATCTCATCCCCGGCAGCGGCTTTGACGGCGTCCAGTCCGGCTAACGCCCCGGAGGGCAAATATATCCTGCTGCGGCTTTCCTTCATCAGGGTGGATATGTGCGGAGACAAGTCCAGCATACCGCCGATGCTGATAATCAATACATCTTTGTTCAACCGGCAGGCTTGTTCCAGTATTGACGGCACAACCTGCGGACAAGCCGCTTCAACCACCAAATCCACTTGGGAGATTAACTGATCGCTTGGCAAAATCTGTGGTATTGCGGTCAGGCTTTGGGCTAACTTCGACGCCTTGGCCTGATCAACGTCGGCCAGAGCCGCCAGAGTTAAGGCGGGGACATCGGACAAACCGCGGGCGATTAGAGAGCCGATGCTGCCGCAGCCGATGATGCCGACACGCGTCAAGGATGAAGGCGAAAGGCGGAAGGCGGAATTTTTTTGCTCATCCTTCATAATCCCGCCTTCATCCTTAAAAAAAGTCACTAGGCGTTCCCTTCGGTAGTCAAACTAGCGGCGCCGTTTGCTTTGCGCACCGGCACATTCAAAAACTTGCGCACTTCTTCGTTCAGGGTGTTGAACATATCGGTATGTTCATCTAAAAACTTCTTGGCGTTTTCCCGTCCCTGGCCGATGCGCTGCCCCTGATAGGAATACCAGACACCGCTTTTCTCCACCAGGCCGTTTTCAGCGGCGATGTCCAGCAAATCCGCGGCACGGGAAATCCCTATGCCGTACATAATATCGAAATCCGCTTCTTTGAACGGCGGAGCCAGTTTATTTTTCACTACCTTGACATGGGTGCGGGTGCCAATGACGTTGGTGCCGTCTTTGATGGCCTCTTTCTTGCGGATGTCGATGCGCATGGTAGCGTAGAACTTGAGCGCCCGCCCGCCGGTGGTCACCTCCGGATTGCCGAAGATTACCCCGCCGATCTTTTCCCGCAACTGGTTGATGAAAATCAGGCAGGTCTTGGACTTGGCCACCACCCCGGTAAGTTTGCGCAAAGCCTGCGACATCAGGCGCGCCTGCACTCCCATATGGGAATCGCCCATCTCCCCTTCGATCTCGGCCTTGGGAACTAGCGCCGCCACCGAGTCCACAATCACCACGTCCATCGCCCCACTGCGTACCAGAATTTCGGCGATTTCCAGGGCTTGTTCGCCGGTGTCGGGCTGAGAGACCAGCATCTCGTCGGTGTTGACGCCCAGCTTTTGGGCGTATTTGGCATCCAGGGCGTGTTCGGCGTCGATAAAGCAGACCACCCCGCCGTCCTTTTGCGCCTCAGCCGCTACATGCAAAGCCAATGTGGTCTTACCGGATGATTCCGGCCCGAAAATCTCCACCACCCGGCCCCGCGGCAAACCACCGATACCTAAAGCGGCATCCAAAGCTAATGAGGTAGTAGATATGAAATCTATGTTGACCTGGGCGGACGCACCCAGACGCATAATCGCCCCGGTACCGAAGCTGCGCTCAATCTGCTCGATCGCCGTCTGGAGCACCTTCTCCTTGCCCGCATTTGTTTGTATACTGCTCAAAGCCTTACTCCTTATGTTATGGTGTTGCTGAATTAGTTTATTGGTAGAACAGGCGTCCCGCCTGTTGTTGTTAGTAGTTAGTAGCGCGGGGGTTTATCCCCCGCTTTTGAGGTAAGGGTAAAATCCCTGCGTCTGCATGTTGGGGATAAACCCCAACGCTACGTTCATACATGAGATGTTTTGGCGTGCCCTCACACCGAAACCATTAAGGGGTAACGTTATTTTAATCACCCTGAAATATCATTCATCCCTATATCAGACGGCACAGGCACTTGCCTGTGCATCACAGACTGGAAGCCTGTGCTACCGGGATACAAATTTAAGTTAAGAGACGAAACCCAAACCTACCTACCTAATTAAATCACAAAACCCGTCCCGTCGGCAAGAGCTTTTCGACCAAACCCTTGAGAAAAGTCATTTCGTCCTTTTGGGTTTCCAATGCTTTTTCCATTTGGGTTTGACGCTTGTTCATCTGCCACTGTATCCGCACTACAAACCCCAGGGTTATACTGGCGATGCTGATAAAAAGCCCCAGCATCCAGGTTATAAGTTCAAATCTGGCATTCATATCGGAACGTAATTCGGCAAATCTGGTATTTGTGTCCTCACGCAATTCATTAAACCTGAGATTCATTTCCGAACGCAATGTTTGCTGACTAGCATTCAAAGCCTGCTGCCCCTCTTCCAACCGCGTCAACCGCTCTACTATTTCCCGGTCTGAAATACGCGGAGCTACCTCCACAGCCCAAGCGGACGGAACTACAACAAACAGAGCAATCAATAATAATAAATTGAGATTTCTCATGATTTCCCCCATATATTTATATTTTAACCTCATTCAGTGCAATGTCAACATATTTTAACATCAAGAGAATTTGGTATAATACCATTAATGTCACTCTATCATGTACTAAGCAGTCTGTCAAGAGTTACAGGTATAAATTTTTATCCCGCCAACTCCACTCCCGCCATCCGACTATAGACCGCCCCATCTCTGCCCAAAGTGCTTTGCATCAAATCCACCTGGCGGACGGGGATGGGCGGGAGTTGGGGGATAGAAATTGTGGATAGTAATTCGATTAGATTCTTGGGTTGGTGGAGTTCGCGGATACGTCCGAGGGTAAGATGGGGGGAAAATGTGCGGGTTTCAACCGGGAAGCCGCATTGGGCTAGGGACTTTTCGATGTTTTGATAGAGTTGGGCAAGTCCGGGGGAGTCGCATTTTGTGCCCCACCAGATGATGCGGGGTTGTCTCTGGTTGGGGAAGACTCCCAGGTTGGTAAATTGCAGGGTAAACGGGGATATTCCGACGGCGCTTGCGGAGAGTTTGCGCTTAACCTCTTCCAATTGGGAGGCGGGAATATTCCCCAGGAATTTGAAGGTGAGATGCACCCCTTCGGGTTTGACCCAGGTGATGCGTCCTTTGGCACAAGACAATTGGCGGACAAGCTCTTGCGCCGCAGCTAACACTTCGGGCGGGAAATTGAGGGCGATAAAACAGCGGATGGGGCTGTCATCAGCCATATTTTTCCTTTTTTTCCTGTTCGGTCTTGCAATCGACGCATAAGGTTACTACCGGGCGTGCCTCCAGCCTTTTTTCCGAGATTTCACAACCGCATTCCTCGCAAATGCCAAATGTGCCTTCTTTTATCTTTTCCAGGGTGCGCTCGATTTTGATCAGCAGATTGCGCTCCCGTTCCTTCATGCGCAGTAAAAAGTTCCGTTCCCATTCCATGGAGGACTGGTCGGTGAAATCCGCCAATTCATCGGTAACCTGCTGCTGATTCAGGCTGCTTAAAGTCTTGCCCGCTTCCTGCAACAGTTGCTCTCTTTCCTCTCTTAGTTTCTTTTCGATAGCCGTTATTTTGGCTTTATCCATTATCCTGCTCCCTTCTTACTATACTTTTAAATAGAATACAGGAGTCAGAAGTCAGGAGCCAGAATAAAATCTCCCCGCATCACAAGGGTTTAATCTATTCTGACTTCTGTCTCCTATATTCTGACTTCTTATTTATTGCTGCTCAAAAAGTTCTCTACAAAACGGGTGGAGAAATTTCCCTTCAGGAATGTAGCGTTATTGAACACCCGGTTATGAAATGGAATGGTGGTTTTCACCCCTTGAATCACAAATTCACCAAGTGCGCGCCGCATCCGGCAGATCGCCTCCTGCCGGTCATGACCCCAGACGATCAACTTGGCAATCATCGAATCGTAATAAGGCAAAACAGTATAATTATTATAAACCGCCGTATCCACCCTAACCCAGGGGCCTCCGGGAACGTTGAACTCGGTAATTCTGCCCGGCTGGGGCAGGAAACTGACCGGGTCTTCGGCGTTAATCCGGCATTCGATGCTGTGTCCGTTCATTTTTATATCTTTCTGGCCATATCCCAAGGGTTCGCCGGAAGCGATTCTGATTTGTTCCTTGATTAAATCGATCCCCGTAACCATCTCCGTTACCGGATGTTCCACCTGGATACGGGTGTTCATTTCCATGAAATAGAAGTTGCCCTTATCGTAGAGGAATTCCAGCGTCCCGGCTCCCCAGTAATTGAGTGCTTTGACGGCGTTTGACGCCACCTTGCCGATTTTCTCCCGCGATTCCGGGGTAATCACCGGCGACGGGGATTCCTCGATCAGCTTTTGATAGCGGCGCTGGATGGAGCATTCCCGCTCGCCCAAATAGACCGCATTGCCGTGCTGATCGCCTAGTACCTGTACTTCTATATGTTTCGGCTCTTCCAGATACTTTTCGATATAGACTTCCGATGAATTGAAAGCCGCCGCCGCTTCCGCCTGGGCGGTCATGAAGGCGTTTAAAAAGCTTGCATCGGTATGCACTACCCGCATACCCTTTCCGCCGCCGCCTGCCACGGCCTTGATGATTACCGGATAGCCGATTTCATGGGCGAAGCGCTTGGCTTCTTCCGGATCGCTTAAAGCCTCGCTGCCCGGCAGGGTCGGGACTTTGGCCTGAATCATGGTCTGCCGTGCCTGAGACTTATTGCCCATGGTACGGATGGTTTCGGCGGTCGGGCCGATGAATTTTATCTGACAGCTATCGCAAATCTCGGCAAAATGGGCGTTCTCCGACAAAAAGCCGTAGCCGGGATGGATGGCCTCGGCGTCGGTGATTTCCGCCGCGCTGATAATGCTGGGGATGTTCAGATAGCTGCTTTTGCTGTCCGCCGGGCCGATACAAACCGCTTCATCGGCAAAACGCACATGCAGGGATTCGCTGTCGGCCTGGGAATGCACCGCGACGGTCTTGATCCCCAACTCCCGGCAAGCCCGGATGACGCGTAAGGCGATTTCCCCCCGATTGGCGATTAAGATTTTTCTAAACACTGGTTGTTACCGTATATGTTAAGTTAAGGGGAAGCATCCCCAATGTCGTTGACGTTAATCTAAGCGATTTTTTTTAACCACAAAGCACACGAAGAGCACGAAGAATTATAAACTCATGTTACGCAAACTTTGAAAAAAACTCACAAATGTCATTCCCGCAGCAGCGGGAATCCAGAATATAATTAACTTCATCAGCGTAGGCTTAAGCCGGAGCCTTGAAAAACCTGGATTCCCGTTTTCACGGGAATGACACTTTTACGCATCGTCTGCTGTTAATCTGTTTGTTTATGGCCGATTGCCAATCCTTGCGTAACATGAGTTATAAAGTGAAAAAAACAATTGTTTTTAACTTTTATTTCTTCGTGTCCTTCGTGCTCTTCGTGGTTAAAAAGTATACGTTTCTTGCGTCTGCCATATTGATGGTATTTAATTTTTATATGTTTTTGAGATCTTTGTACACTTGAGAACGATGTTTTACTGCGTAAACTTTTATTATTTTATCGTTATGACTAACTTTATAAATAATACGATAATCACCTATCCGGTATTTACATAACCCCTTGAGTTCCGGAGGAAGCCCTGATAAGGGACACTGTCCTAAAACTTCAGGATGGATAGACAGCCAAACAATCTTGGAAATTAATTTCTCCCGTAATATTTTATCTTGGGAATTTAAATCTTTCTGTGCAACAGGCAACAAAATAATTTTATATTTTTCTTGCATACTCTTCCAAAGTAATACCCTGCCCTTGCATATCCTCCTCTTGGGCTTTTTTTAACTCATTTACAAAATTTTCTTTCAAAACTAAACCGTCTTCATCATCTAATAAAATTATCACCCTTACTAATTCACCAGGCGTAAGTTCGGCATCTTCCGGTACAGAAAGATGCCCATCATTTAAAACTTTAGCATAATATTCCATTGTTTTCATGGATTTTCCTCAGTCCTTTAAGCTCCCGCTCTGATCAGAAACAGCTTTTCACCGAACTCCACCGGCTGGGCGTTTTCCGCTAAAACCGAATCGATTTTCCCGTCATAGGGGGCTTCGATTTCATTCATCAGCTTCATCGCCTCGATAATACAGAGGGTGTCGCCTTTTTTCACCACATCCCCAAGCCCAACGTAATTGGGTCTGCCCGGCCCGGATGAGCGATAGAAAGTGCCTACCATGGGGGAGATGACTTCCTTGAGGTTGGGGTCGATTTCCGTTTTTTCAACTGTTGCCGGTTTAACCTCCTGAGGGATTGCGGCAGTAAGCGGCTTTCCCCCCATAGGGATCATGGCCGGAGCAACAGGCTGTATCGTTGCAAATTCCGCCGAATAATTATAAACCGGCGGCGCCTTTTTGATCCGTACCTTGAGGTTGTCTTCTTCCACTTCCAGTTCGTTGATGTTGCTTTTTTCCACTAACGAGATTAGTTTACTCAATGTTTTAATATTCATAATCGAAACTCCCAAGCGCAAAATTAGGCTTGAGGCTTGAGGCTTGAGTAAAAGCTCTTCTTCTCATCCCTCAAGCCTCAGGTCTCAAGCCTGTTTTAAATAAACTCATATTTAGGAATCCCGCCGGTCAAAACCTGACAGCCGTCTTGGGTTACGACCAGCATATCCTCTATTCTGACCCCGCCCAAGCCGGGGAGATAAACGCCCGGTTCGATGGTGAAAACCATGCCGGGCTGCAAAACCGTTTTGTCGGTTTTATAGATACGCGGGCCTTCGTGCACATCCAGTCCCAGGCCGTGCCCGCTGCTGTGCACAAAATAATTTCCATAGCCTGCGTCTTTGATTTCCTGTCGTATAGCCAGATCGATTTGAGAGACTAAAATTCCGGGCCGCGCCGTTTCAATCCCTAACTTTTGCACCCGGGAAATCAAATTGTAAATCTTTTTTTGTTCCGCGGATGGCTCCCCTACCATCAAGGTACGGGTGACATCGGCACAATAACCGTCAACGCTTGCCCCAAAATCTATCACCACCAAGTCGCCGGATTCGATAACTTTATCGGATGCCCTCCCGTGAGGCAAGGCCGAACGCTGGCCGGAGGCGACGATTGTCTCAAAAGAAACGGCCTCCGCTCCCAGCTTTCTCATCGCCCATTCTAATAAAAGTGCCAGTTCCCGCTCTTTTATTCCCGGCTTAATCTCAGCGGAAATTGCCGAGAAGGCTTTTCCCGTAATCTCTATTGCCCGCCCAATTCGTTCCAGTTCCGAATCGTCTTTAATCCGGCGCTGATTTTCCACGATCCCTTGCCTGATAGGAACAAGTTTCGTCGCTGATTGATTCAGGGCGGTTTCCAGTTGCCGATATGCAGCCAGCGTCAGGTTTTGTTCTTCCAATCCCAGGCGTTTTATCGCCCCTGTTTTCAGCGCTTTGGCTATAAAGGCGGCAGGCTTATGGGTAATGACGATTTCCGTACCGCTGACCTCTTGTTTGGCCTGAACGATATATCGTCCGTCGGTAAAAAGATAAGATTTCCGCCGATCGACCAGTAACAATCCGCTGGAGCCGGTAAAGCCGGTCAACCAGCGGATATTTTTATGGCTGCTTACCAGCAGGGCATCGATTCTGTGCCGGGGCAAACTGCTTTGTAAGTTGGTTAACCTTAAACAACAGACATCTGATAATGGATCATTGATAATGTCTTTTTCGTTATCCATTATCAATTATCCATTATCCATTGAACAAATTGCCACCGCCGCCCGCAATCCCAATAAATAGCTGTTCACGCCCAGACCGCTGATTTGCCCGACGGCTACCGGGGCGAGGTAAGAATGCTGCCTGAATTCCTCCCGCTTATAGATATTCGACAAATGTACTTCTACAGTAGGAATCCCTACTGCGGCGATAGCGTCTCTTATCGCTACGCTGCTATGCGTGTATGCTGCCGGGTTGATTACCAGGGCATCGATGTTTTGATCGGAAGCATGTTGTATCGCGTCAACCAAGACACCCTCATAATTCGATTGCTCAATTACGAGTTCTACGTTCAATTCCTGTGCCAACCGTTCCAATTCGGCATTGATTTGCCCTAAAGTGAGATTTCCATATAACTGCGGTTCGCGTTTGCCCAAAAGATTTAAGTTGGGGCCGTGGAGGATTAAAATCTTCATATCTTTCCCATTGCTCATCGTTTTATCTACAGAGAATACGGAAATAACAAATTCAAAAATTGAAGCGTTCCATCGTAGGGGCGAGGTCTCCTCGCCCTGGCAGGATTGGTGGAAACGTACCACCAGGGCGGGGAAACCCCGCCCCTACATGTTGCTCGGCGTTCCAAGGTTTTCTGTCTTTCGGGAGGGACTTCCGAAAGACATTTCCGTATAAAAAGCTTTTTGAATTTTAAATTGAAATTTTTAACTTTTCTTTTTTAATTTTTAATTTATTTCTATTATCTTCGTCGTCTGTAAAGATTCCTAATAACCTCCCGGTACTCTTCCAATACCTGGATTTGCTTTTTCTTGCGCGGGACTTCCACTTCCAGGATAAACTTAATTTGCCGGGTGAATTCCTTTTGTTCCGGGTAAAAGGCGCTGATTGTACGGTAACACAAAACCGCCTTATACAACTCCCCTTCCCGCAAATAAATCTGCGCAAGCATCTTGGCGGCCAGAACGTTATTAGGAACTATCTTGTTGACCTTTTCCAGTTCCTCTTTGGCTTCGCTGATTTTATTCAGCTTAAGATAAGCCTTGGCCAGTACTACCCGCGCTCCCCAGTAATAGGGATGCTTGACCAACCCCTCCCGACAGACTTCTATCGCCTGGGCGGTTTCCCCGGCCTTCAAATAGGCTTTGGCTAACGGGAAAAATACAATGGAATCGCTGTCCTGCTTAAAGCGGGTAAGATAAACTTCCAATGCTTCCAGCGCCTTATCTTCATACGTCGCGCTCAAGCCTTTACCCCCTGTTAACACAGATTGTCCCCCGACGTTATGGCTTGTAATCATAACACTAGCTATCACAGGTGTCAAGGTATAATCGGTCATTCTATTAGCACGCCATTATGTGCAATCAATTGAGTTGTATTTTTCTGTTTTTTTATGAAAGAAAAGTGAAACCAGTAGAGTGTTCCATAAATAATGATGTACAGAACCTGTCATTGCGAGCTTAAACTACGCAATCTCGATTTTATTGTAGCGTCTGAGATTGCTTCGGCGGTAAGACTGCCTCGCAATGACATTAAACGTAGTATGTTATTTATGGAACATTACACTAAAACAAAGATTTATCGGCGGATAATCTTAGCGGGATCGGCATCGAGGCAGGTATCGAAGAGCAGTTGGCCGGTTTAAAAAAAGTATATCCGGATTGTAAAAGAATCGGCTTGATTTACAGCGCTCAAAGTAAAAATTATGTAGAGCGGGCACGCAGTGCACTGGCTGATCCCCGACAGTATCGTTCTCAACAAAGAATCCATCACTTTACTTAAGACGTAGCGCAGGGCTTCTATCCCTGCTTATGGGGTGGTTTAACCGTGCACTCCGGAGCAGACCTGAAGGTCTGCACTACGTTAAGTGAATACGTTAAGTGAACAGTATTGGGGCTAAAGCCCTGCGCTGCGTCTTAAGTCAACAGCATCGGCAGGAAGCCCCCGCCCCTATATCATTTTCATATCTCTTTGTGTCCCATAGGGACATGGGGGTTTGGAGAGTTGAGAATATTCGTCCATCACCTCCAGAAGTCGTCTGCCGAATTCCTGGTTTTGAGCGCGTTCGGCTATATTGCGCTGGGTCACTCCAGCAAAATCCTCGATGTCGCATCGTCCGCCGTGCGCCATAAACCAGCAGGTTTGCTCCAGATACCCCTCGAAACGGTCAGGCGCAGCCATCGTGGCCCTCAAGACCGTATCGTGCATGGCTGTCAGCCCGTTAACCAAGGGGATTTCATTGATGGCATCCGCCAGTTTCTGCGGACTCATATAATCAGCACACATCCGGAGAATTTCCAGGTGATTGAAAACAGCCGCCCGAATCACGGTTTGAACACCCATCGGATGTTTTTCTGGCAGGGACGGGTCTGCTCCTTTTTTCAGAAGGCAGGCGGCCAGTTGATTGCGAAGTTTAACG
Organism: Candidatus Schekmanbacteria bacterium; assembly: GCA_016235675.1. GTDB lineage: Bacteria > SZUA-182 > SZUA-182 > SZUA-182 > SZUA-182 > JACRJN01. The sequence continues at coordinate 38,330 of JACRJN010000032.1, read as the reverse complement.
ACCCCCGGAACGGGCGGGAATCCGTTGTTCCCGGTTACCGTCACGATCAGCGGCGGTTGTTGAAGTCCCCCTCCCAACCTGTTTACATCGGCCTTTCGGACTTCGATCAGATCATATACCGCAGACAGCGTCTCTTCAATGGCCGCGTTAGCATGAAATGCTCTTTTAATCCCATTCTCAATTGTATGTACCAACTCGTCACTTAACCGTTGAGCGGCTATTTGATCCGAAGGTACAAGCGGTGCGATTTTTTCCAGATAGGTTTTATAATAGGCCGCTTTGGATGCCTGAGAACTATCGAAGGGACGTATCAGGTCTATCATCGCCTGAAACTGGAACTGAGACACCAGTTCCAGCGGGCCAAGCCCGCGCGCGGTAGTAATGTCCGTTCTGGCGCCCCTTTTCAATAACATCCCGGCCAGTTCCAAATGCCCGTAAAAAACCGCCTGAAGCAGGATGGTATGCCCGTTTAAGTCCCAGGGGATATTGAGAGTCTCCGGACACTTAGCCAGCAGGATTACAGCCGTCTCGACACTCCCCGATTGGCCGGCCAGATGTATCGGTAACGCCTCGGATTCTTTATGCGCCATTCTGACATCCGCCGGTAAGGGTTTATTGTTAATCAGCAACTCGACAGCTTTTGCCCGGCCGCGGACTGACGCCCATAAAAGAGGCGTCCAGCCTGCCTGGTCATATTGATTCGGATCATTCCCGCGATCCAGCCAGGCCCCAAGTTGTTTAACGTTTCCGGTACGAGCCGCAGCCATACCTTCAGCCAACACAGGATTTACATCATTTCCAGCATGTATCGTTCTGTTCATTTACTATCCTCAAAGAATTTAATGGTGGCACAGACAAGATGCCTGTGTTACCGGTACAATTGAAAATTCTATGTCCCGGAATATGTTAACGACAGGACGGTAATATCATCAAACTGAGTGGTTCCATGCGCAAACTGATTTACGGAATCGATTAGGGATTCCACTATTTGCTGTGGGGTTTTTTGATTAAAGGTGTGGCTGATTTCCAGTAACCGGCTCTCGGAATATAATTGCCGCCTGACATCTTTAGCCTCGGTAACGCCGTCGGTATAAACTAAAAGCCCGTCGCCGATATTCAGTCGAAGGCTTTTATTTTGAAATTGTGCATCCGGATCGACACCCAATACCAATCCTTTGGGCAAATCTACCAATTTGGGATCGCTGCTTTTGGGGATTAGAACCGGCGGGTTGTGACCGGCATTGGAAAATATCAACTCGCCGGTTTTCAGGGAAAGCAGCGCACAAAATACGGTAACAAACATCAGATTGTCGTTGTTTTTGTATAAGTTGGCATTAACGCTTTGTAAAACTTGCGCCGGATCGGAAATGTTTTTAAGCGCCGACCTGATTAATGTTTGAGTGACCGACATGAAAAGCGCCGCCGGTACGCTTTTGTCCGAAACATCCCCTACGCAGAGAAAAAGATGGTCATCGTCAATTAATTGAAAATCATAAAGGTCGCCTCCAATTTGTTTGGCGGGAAGGACTCTCGAGTATAAGTCGAACTCTTTTTTTTGCGGGAAGGCCGGGAAATTTTTGTGCAGAAAACCCATTTGGATGTTACGGGAAATTTCCAGTTCGCTTGAAATGCGCTCTTGCGCTGCGACTTCCTGCTTTAGCTCTTCTTTGTATTGATTTAAGGTTTTGTCCATTGCCATAAAAGTACAGGCCAGATCGCCGATTTCTTTTTGTCTCCCGTCGCATATCATTTTTAAGCGCTGTTTGGTTTTCTCCGGGAATGAAAAGGCGTTTTTCTGCAAGGAGTCGGCGCATTCCACCAATTGCATGACGGGATTGGCGATTTTCCCCGCGATAACTATGGTAACATACACAAAGGGAATAAGAATTATCAATCCTATTATAATGCAATTTATGATTAATTTGCGTAAAGATGCTTTAATATCATGGAGATAATAATCCGCTCCGGCAAAATACTGGCGGCCTTGCGAATCCTTAAAAGGGATTGTTGCGGAGCGGAAATCACCATCTTTGGTTTTATAATTATCGACAAGATTTACCTGATCGGTTACAAGCCGTTTTACTTTTGCCCAAAAAACAAACTGGTTAATGTTCCCCAAAAGCTTTTTGGTTTTATTCGCCGGGGAAGGGTTTTTAATATTATTACCAGCCGTTTCAAAATTAATCAGCGGCTGTTCTTTTTGTAGTGCCAGCTTATGGTACTTTTCCTGTAAATCCGGGGGAAGAGGCTCCTCGGAGTAATAATAATACCAGGCGTTGTTTTTCAAATCCGCCTCTGTTACGCTGTTGGCCAGGTAAATTATCTTTCCTTCTTTTATCATAAAGGTGTAAATATAAGCATAGCCGTGTAATTTAGCGTATTTTGTCAATTTCTCCACCACCGAAAAATATTCGTCCCTGGAGATAGAATCCTTGCCGGTTATTTTAAGATAATATTCATCCGGCACTAAATCCACCGCCTTTAACGCCCCCTCGCTCAGTTCTGCATCTATCAGCTTCATTGTCTCGTCTTTTAAAATAAGATAGGAATGAACTGAATAGGTTACACTAATGGATAAAATGACCAGGATTAACAAAAATAAAATATATGTGCGAATTTTAAGTTTATGTCTCATTGTGTCCTTTGCCAACCTAATATAAATTGATGTTTCGGTGTGTCCTCACACCGAAACCGTAAAAGGGGAACGTTACCCCCAATGCTGTTGACTTAAGGAATTCTGTTTTGATATTTACGTAGCGCAGACCTTTAGGTCTGCTACGGCCACAGGGGTCAATTGCCGCGTCTTAAGCAGGGCTAAAGCCCTGCGCTACGTCTTAAGTCAACAGCATTGAACGTTACCCCTTGTTAGTTTCGGCGTGAGGACACGCCGAAACATCGAAAGCTACGAACCGGGCGGTAATTTCTTGGAAAGCTTAACTATATTTTTCTGGTCAATCCGCTGATATTTAAAGCCGTCGACTCCCTTTACGGCCAGATAAATACCCAGCCCTCCGATGTTGCGCTCCTCCATCGGTTGGATTAAATCCGCATCCTGGGGCAGGTTATGTTTACCGGGATCAAAGGCCGGAGCGGTATCTTCAAGCGTAACCGTGAACTCTGTTTTGCTTGTCTTGGCAGTCACAACAATATTGCCTGGTTGCCGGTTTTGTTCGTAACCATAAAGAACCGTGTTGGCAGCAAGTTCATCGACAGCCAACACCAGGTCATATAAGGCTTGCCCGGAAAGCCCTGCCTCACGGCCTGTTTGGTTGACAAATTGCCGGATCGCACCGAGATTTTCCAATATGCCGGGAACGGTTAATAATTTCATGGCAGCCTTTGATTAGTAAGCGTCAACCACATGTACGGCCTGCGTGACCCCACTCATCGTTAAGGTGTTTAGCACCGTCGCTTGCGGGGCGACCAGGATCATTTGGGAACTTTTACTCATAACCCTTTGCTTTATATAAAGCAACAAACGTATCCCCGCACTTGACATATAATTGAGGTCTTTCATGTATACTACTACTTTGTCAGGTTTTAGTTTGGCGGCTTCTTCAAAGGTCTTTTGCGATTTTATCGCGGTTTGACCGTCCAACTCCCCGCGCAGAACCACTTTTACTAAATCCGTATCCAGTTCATAAGAGAGGTTAAAACCCATTGTCCTAGCTCCTTTTTCAAGCAGTTAAAACCGGATTCCCGATAACTTCATTCGGGAATGACAACTCGAAAATGATATTATTTGGCGATTAAAACAATCACCGAACGGGCGCCGACGATAATTTGCTGTTGATTGTCTATCAGGATTTCGCTGCCGGGGGTACAAATATCAGCGGGAGGCTGCATCCCGGTATTGGAAAATACATGCCAGCGGGTATTGGCCGGGGACGACGGCAGATCATATGCTAATGCCTCCCAATAACTGTTCATGGCTACATATATTGTATTGTCCGGGGCGGTTCCCCCTTTGGCGCTGCTGCCGGGAAGCATAAAAGCCAGCGTTTTGGAAGACGGGGAATAATCAGCCTGCCAGGCCTTTGTTCCATGCCAGGTTATATACGCTGCGCTGCACTCGAAATATTGACAATTGCGCAAAACGGGATGCGCATGGCGAAAGGCCAGCATGTTTTTAAAAAACCGGAAAACGTCATGGTTTTTGTCCAGCAGCGTCCAGTCAAACCAATTCAGATCGTTATCATGGCAGTAGGTGTTGTTATTGCCGCGTTTGGTGCCGGCCACTTCATCCCCCATAAGAATCATGGGAATACCCTGGCTGACCAGCAAAATCGAAAGCGCATTTTTTATTTGCTGCCGTCTGAGCCGAATAATCCCCGGATCACTGGTTTCGCCCTCTGCGCCGCAGTTCCAGCTATTGTTATTGCTTTCTCCGTCACGGTTTCCTTCCCCGTTGGCCAAGTTGTTTTTGTGGTTGTACGAAACAAGGTCATATAAGGTAAAGCCGTCATGACAGGTAATGAAATTGACGGAAGCCGTCGGCCCGCGTTGATTCCAGCCGTACAAATCCGGGGAACCCTGCACCCGCTGGGCTATCGCCCCGACCAGCCCGTCTTCGCCCTTGATGAATTTGCGGACATCGTCCCGAAACTTGCCGTTCCATTCCGCCCACCTGCCGTAAGCGGGAAATGATCCTACCTGATATAACCCCCCCGCATCCCAGGCTTCCGCAATCAGCTTGCATTTGGCTAAAATCGGATCATACGCCAACGATTCGATTAGCGGCGGATTGGAAAGCGGCCTGCCGGACTGATCACGCCCCAGGATGGCGGCCAAATCGAAGCGGAAGCCGTCGATATGATATTCCGCCGCCCAATAGCGCAGGCAATCCAGCACCATGTCCCTTACGATTGGATTGTTGCAATTAAGGGTATTGCCGCAGCCGCTGAAATTATAGTAGTAGCCCTCTGGGGTCAGCATGTAATAGGTCTTGTCATCTATCCCGCGGAAGGAAAAGGTCGGCCCCTGTTCATTGCCTTCCGCCGTATGGTTAAACACCACATCCAAAATCACCTCTATTCCGTTCTTGTGCAGTTGTTTAACCAGATTTTTAAGTTCATCAACCTGCATGTCGAATTTGCCCGTCGAGGCGTAACCGGCCTTGGGAGCGAAAAATCCCACCGTGCTGTAGCCCCAGTAATTATAGGTTCTTTCCCCGGTTACCGGGTTTTGACGGCTGTTTTCAAACTCGTCGAATTCAAAGATCGGCATTAACTCAAGACAATTGACTCCCAATTCTTTCAGATACGGTATCTTTTCCAAGATTCCGGCATAAGTCCCCGGATTAGTCACCCCGGAGGATTTGTGTTGGGTAAAACTGCGAACGTGCATCTCGTAGACAATCAAATCCTCAATCGGCGTTTCCAATGCCTTGTCGTTTTCCCAATCGAAGTCCTCTAAAACAAAGCGGCCCCGGTATTGAAAAGGTTCGCTCCAATCAGGCGTTTTTCCCCATGCAACCCTTCCGCCCATGGCTTTGGCGTATGGGTCAAGCAAGATTCTTTCCTTGTTGAAACGCTCCCCCTTTTCCGGGGCAAAGGGGCCGTCCATCCGGTAACCGTATTCCACCTCTTCAAAATCCAAATCAAACACCACCATACAATACACATTTCCGACATGGAAACACTCAGGAAAAGGGATTTCCGCTAAAATCTCGGAAGAGTTTTTTTTGCAAAGCACCAGGGTACAGGAGGTTGCCTGGCGGGAAAAAACAGAGAAATTAACCCCTCCCGGCACCAGCGTTGCGCCGAAAGGAAAGGGCTTTCCTACGCGCAGCTTATAATCTTCAAAGTTATGCGTTGGATAAAAGTCTATCTCCGTCATGATATTCACCCCTTGTGGCTGCAAGAGCTTCATCTACGTTGTTGTATATTGTGAAAAAGGCATAGAATCCGGTGGCTTTCATGGTACCGGCTATTTGTGCTTTGACCCCGGCCAATATGACCAGGCATTTTTTAGCTGCCGAATTACGGTGAATTAACAGCATGGTGCGCAAACCGGCGCTGGACATGAAATCGACCTTGCTCATGTCTATGATGATTTTCCTGTTCTCGGCCACAATAGGCAGTATTTGTCTTTGAACCTCCGGCGCCGTTGAACTGTCTATGTCGCCGTCGATAACGACTATGCTGGCGTTTTCTACATTAGTTATGGCTATTTCCATTATTTTTAACCTCAACAATTCATTTTGGGCCGGCGTAATCGGCCTGATTGCTTCCGGCTTATCCGGGTTATATTAACTTCTTAGTCGGCGTAAGCGTTGCCTGAACCTTTAAGGGATAGCTTGCGTTGGGCAGTTTAACCGTCATGGCATTGGCATCGAAATTCGAATATTCGTTGCCGTCTATTTTTACCGAGGTCAGCTTGACCCGTCCCTTGGGTAAAATATCAGGAGCCACGCGCAGTATCCGATCCTTGAAGGCATTCGGTTTGGGTTTAAAATATAAATCCAGCGGATTTCCGGTAATAAGCAGGTTGAGATAGACGGCGGACAGATAGCATAATTCCGTAGAGTGATAACAACTCATGGAATGGCTGCCCTTTAAGCGTTCAGTCCCCAACAGATACGGCATCCCGTTGGCTAACACGTTGAAATAAACCCCGCCGTCGTCATGATCGATAAAAAAAGCGTTATAAAAGGCCGCGGCTTCACGGGAGTGTTTTAAATACTCCTTGTTCTCCAAAGAGCCATACATAATAAGATAGGCCAGAATCGCTTGCTCCTGCTGCCACCAGGCTTTACGATCATGCCACACCAGCCGGTAAAATTTCTCGTTGGCCTGTTTAGTTCTCTCAATCACATCATACCAGCCGCCCCTTTGCCGGTCTGAACCCACCGCAGGCATTGTTCCGGCAATTTTCTCCGCCAGTTCAACATAGGTCTTGCTTGGCCGCAGATGGTTGATCCGCATAAGATTCCAGGCAATTTTCAGGTTGTGCCCGATAACCCCCCGGTTTTGCTGCCATCCCCAGGTTGTGTCGTGCTTCCAGTCTCTGAAAAAACGCTCCTGAACAAAAGGAGAATGCGCATCATCCGGGAAACGCTCGGCTATGGTGTCTGCGGTATAAACCAGAAAATCTTCATATTTCTTTTCGCCGGTCGCCAGCCACAGATTGATAAGATAGGCCGGAGCATGGTCGCCGACGGAATTCCAGTTCTTTTTGCCGCGGTTATTGCCTTTGTCCAGGGTGGGAGACAGCGGATCGAACGTAAGGGGGTCGATGTGGGAGAAATAGCCGCCATACTCATTGTCCTTATAATATCTTTCAAACAAATCGATGGTTTTTTCCGCATCGCTGAGTATCAGCGGGTCACCGGTTATCCGGTAGGTCTGAATCGGCCCCGCCAGGGCATAAATTTGTTCATACATCGGGATCGAATCGAAATCATCGCCGAATTCAGAAGAGAGGAGTTTCTGTTCCCTGTCACCGGAGACTTTAATCCCATGATACCAATAAATCAGGTCTTCGTCGGTATCATAAAAACGCATGTGCTCCCTTAAATATTCAGTCCCCTTTTCCGCGGCCTCCAAAAACATGTCCTCGCCGGTACATAAATAGGCTGAAGCCATCCCGTAAACCAGACGGGAGATGGTGTCCGTTTCCTGCAAAAAATCACCCTTTTTGGCGCCGGCAAGATGTAAAATGGTACGATAATTTTTATAATCGATGGCCTGATTGGGGTAGTTAAATTGCCATTGCAGATAGCATGTCGCCACCGATCGAAGCTGGTTTATCCACCAGTTGGGTTCCTCGTGTCTGTACAAGCTGGTTTGCTCGCCGGGGAAAACTATTGATTTTACTTCAAAATCATCTTTTCCCTTTTCGTGATAATCGATGCCATATGCGTAGATAAGTTGACCGGGCTTAAGCATTGAACCGATTTTGTTGGTGCAGTCCAGGTAATTTTCATTGGTGTTTTGAGTAAGGCGCGCATAGACGCTGTCCGTCAAGGCGCAATCGAACGTTTTCCCATCGCTGGTTTCCAGGCTGAACTTCTTATTGTTTTGGTCGAACTTCTTCACATAACCGGCAATTAAATCTGATTTAATGCTGTCGATATTGTTCATAAAGTCCCCGTTTCAATTGGAGTTATAGGCATTTCAAACCTGTTTTTACAGCATTTTGATGATTGTTTGCGCTAACAGGTAACAATGATTTCCGGTTCTGGCGGTAACCAGGTCTTGATCCACCACCACATCCTGATCGATATACTGCAAACCATAGTTTTTGGCATCGCCGATAAGGTTGTTATGCACAACCACCCTTCTGCCCCGGACAACCTCTATTATCGGAGACATCAGCCACATGCCGTGACAGATAATCCCTTTTATGATCGATTTTTCCTGAAACGCCCGGCGCATAAATTCGCAGGCCGGCGGCAGTTTTCCGACCGTTTCCGTATAACGCAATCTGTCTGCTACAATCCCGGACGGAACTATAATTGCTGAAAAAGTTTTGAGTTGTTCGTCGGATATATTTTCGAAACTTTCTCCGCATTCCATGGGGATTTTGTGTTCATGCCCATAGAAAGTAAGCCGCTCCTGCCCCCAGAGGCGGGTTAAAAACCGCAAATCGATGCCTTCTTCCTGAAAACGAAATTTATAATAAAAAATTTCATTTTCATAAAAGTCGCTCTCAAACAACACAGCAATTTTTTTGTTGCTCAAACCCATAATTCTTCCCCCATCGGTTGATAATAAAAATGTAGCGCAGACCTTTAGGTCTGCTACCTGGGGAGGCAGGGCTAAAGCCCTGCGCTACATTTTCAGCCGAAAGACCATGAAATTAACGTTCCTCTCCCCCGGAGACTGCCGGTTACCACCCGTAACGTTGTAATCCGTTTTCCAGCACATTTACAAACTGTTCGCCGAATTCGTGGGAACATTGCAACGAACGGGCGGTAATAAACGGGTAGTCGACGATAACCGATGTCGGTTTGCCGAAATTGCCGTGAAACCGTCCTTTCGGGCCGACTGCGTCTCTTAATAAATATTCCAGGGTATACGGCGGCGGCCCCAGATTGAAATCGGTTCCCACAAAGCCTGTCCCGTCATGATAGTCATATTCGATACAGTGTCCCGTTACATGCTTGCCTCTGATAATAGGCACCCGTTCGTTAAAATCGCGGGCAAACACCAACGCCGCAACCCCGTAACAAATGGCCGCAACGGGTTTGTTCCGGCGATAAAACCCCAGGATAATATCGTGCACTCTTTGATTATTGACCATATCAATGATCGGGCCGCTTCCCCCGATTAAAAGCAGCCCCGCATACTTTCCCTGGATTTCCTGATGACGCTGGCTAACCGTTTGAAAATACTCCTCCCATTTGCGCAGGAAATTTTCCACGCTGAAATAAGGCCGCTCCGGCATCCAGGCAGAAATATCGAGGGGATTATCCAGCTTTGGGCTATCCTTAAATCCCATTACCTGCCTGGCATCGAATTCGGTAGTAACGGTCGTTCCGAGCGGCGGGTCATAATAGGTGGGATCATAACTGGGAGGCAAGGCAATCGGCCTTTGCCCGCGGGGGGTGGCAAATTCCAAACCATAACCGGCATTTTCCAGCTTTACCATCGGCCCGGTTAACTCAACGCCCCAATACCCATAATTGGATAATATTGCCAGAATCTTTTTTCTCATTTGTTTTCCTTTGCTTATCGTTTTCTTCCTGAACGGGAGATTATAAGCCTCCTTTGCCCAATATGATGTTGCAAATTAACACGTATCCGATCGAAAACCAGGCACATAAAATACCCAAAACTACGCATAAGATACGCAATGCACAGTATACACGTAAACGGCGTACTCTATATATCACTTTTCAAGACGCAGTAATTTTTTGGTAATATGTCGTGTTCGAATAATTACTTAAGGTTAGATTCAATTTGAAAATCTCCCCAACCCCTCTTTGCCAAAGAGGGAAAAGTTATTTACGGATATATTCTTAATGTAGAGCGGGAGTTCATCTCCCGTAAGCAGGCGCTGCAAACGGGGGATAAACCCTCGTGCTACGAATTATTCTTCAATGTTTGATAGCGAATTGGTATAAGCTCGCAATGACAGGTTTGTATGCCTTTTTATGAAACATTATACTAAGCAACAACTTGGGTGATTTATTGAAGCTGCAAGTCAATCTATGGCTGAAAAATCTCGGCAGGGATTTTAGTTTTATCGCCGAAGACAGAGGGCGGGATCAAGGGCGGCTGTCCACTTTTCTGCATAATCGTCTGGCCTTTCTCGGAAAGCAGTAGCTTTAAAAACGCCTTTGCCGCTTGCGGATTGGTGGAATTTTTAGGTATGGTCACGCCGTAGGTGATGGACATCCCCTTTTTCTCAATGGTGCTCTCCGGGGTGGCTCCGACTACAACAATCCGGGCATTTTGGTAATGTTCTTCGCTTTTGTTGGATTTTAGATTGATCTGCTCAGGCAGCAACACACACGGCGCTTTTTGCTGCTCACAAATCGAGCGATAGATAAAGATATAATCCAACTCTCCTGTTTCCAACAAGGCGATCAAATCGGTCTCTTTCGGACGAATATTTTTGGGAGGGCATTTGGCATCCAGTTTATTAGATAATCTGGGGATGCGATAAAGACGTTCCGCCAGTTGCCAAACCATCAGGGTACGGTAACCGCAGGGATCGGAATTGTAATCGGAATGCCCGTACTCCACCCCTTTGCGCAACAAAATCTGCGGCCAGTTCTGCCCGTTGATTTCCCCGGCAAACTTACTTTCAGGTCTGTACATAATAGCCATTTCGTCGCCGGCAAAACCGACCGACCAATCGGCGTATCGGGGCATAAGAAATTGTTCGATGACGGTGTAATCGGCAACCGCCAGTACATCGCAGTTTTGCCCTGACTCGGTTATTTTCCGAGCCAAAGTCAATGACCCGGCAGCTTCGCTTTTAACATTTACTTTCGGGTAGTTATCTTTGAATGTTTCAGATATTACTTGAAATGGAAACGAAAGCGATCCGGCATGATATACCACTAAATCGCCGGAAAGCTCTTCTGCTTGAACTATTCCGGCAAAAAGCATTACAAAAATAAGCGCCCCGATTAGTTTGGAACATAATCGGGAAACGGCTGTAAAAAACATCCTCGTCCTCCAATCTCTCGGTAGTTATACCAATTTGCATTCAAACGAGTAAACTCAATTATATTAACGTAGCGCAGACCTTTAGGTCTGCCCCGGATTGGGCACAAATGTTTAAGAACTTATCCGTAAATAACTTCCCCCTCTTTGGAAAAGAGGGGACAGGGGAGATTTTCTTATGATTTTCAACAAAAGTCTGGTGGTATAAAGCCATTATTATAAAATCCCCCTTAATCCCCCAAAGCCTGCGGGGGAGATAAACAATGGCTGTTATTTACGGATAAGTTCTAAGTCTGCCGGCAGGGCTAAAGCCCTGCGCTACGTTAAAGTTAGCGCTTATGTCCCGTTTACCCCCTGACTTTCTGCAAAAACTGCTTTACCGGAACCAGTGAAAACCGGGCGTGAGTCCACATACCGGTATATTTTTTGGCAAAGGCTAACGCCATCAGGTTTTGTAAGGCGATGGTGGCTGCGGAAGCGATGGCCACGCCTACCGCCCCGAAGGGTTTGACCAGGATCAGGGCGCTGATTACCAGAATGACAAAGGAAGTAAGGGTCAGGCGCACGATCTTATTCTGGTGTCCGGTCATGGTCAGGGTAAACCCGCAGGAACCGCAGGCGACGCTGACAATTTGCCCCAGGCTGAGTATCCAGAGGATTATCGCACCGTCACGGTAATATTTACCGTAGACCAATTCCAAAAAAGGCCGTCCTCCCAACAAATAGATGGAAAAAGCGGTTAGGGAAGCAATCAAGGCCAAAGAGGAGGCCGCACGCAGGGTGCTTTCCAGTTCCTTCTTCCGGCCTTGGGCGTACATCTGGGCGATCAGCGGGGGAACGACCCCGTTGATAATGATCAGCGGCAGATTGATCATGGTCACCAGGCGGAAGGCCGCTCCGTATACCGCCACCTCGCTTTGAGGACGAAACGCTCCCAAGACCCAGATGTCAGCCTGGGTCAGGGCAAAGGCGGTGACGCTATTGACCAGCATCGGCCCGGCTACCGCGAAAATATCATCTGCGGGAATTTGGCCGCCGGGGGCAAATTGCCTAATTTTTCGATAAATCAGCATTCCGGCGATAATCAGACTGATGGATAAGGCGCTGATGGTAAGGGTCAGGACTTTGGCCAAATCCATCTTTATTTTCAGAACGCACAGAATGGCGAACAGCCCGGTGGTGATGATACTGGTAGCCATCCCCCCGTAAATGCTGGCGTTACGTATGTCATGAAAGCTGCGGAAGCTTTCCGCCGTTAAATTTTGGTAGGCCAGTAAAATGATCCAGAAAACCGCCAGTTGGATGATCCCAGCCATGATCGATGAATTAAACACCCGATAAGCCAGCCATTGCCCCAAGCCTAAGGATAAAATACCAGCCACAGCAAGCGCTCCGATTGTCCCGTACAGAAAGACCGCTTTAACGGCGGCGCGGGCGCGGGCGGAGTTGTTCAGCGCCAATGCTTCGGCCACTATTTTGACTACTGTCGGACACAGCCCCAATTGGGCAATCAAAGTGGCTACGGAAACCAAACTGAAAGTCAGGAAATAGGCCCCTACTTCATCGGGCGTCAGTAAACGGGTTAGTAAGGCGTTAACCAGCAGATTGGATACGGCGATGCTGATACGGGCGGACAGTACCCAACCCCCTTTGGCCAGGATGTTTTTCTTGATTTTGCGGCTTTGTTGATTTTGCGCCGGATTTGTTAGTTCAGATTCTTGTGTCATTTCTTCCCGTCGTTAGTAGCACAGGCTTCCAGCCTGTGAATCACAGGCAAGATGCCTGTGCTACCGGATGCAGGGCTAATGCCCTGCACTACAAATACAGGGGCAAAACTTGTGTTCGCCCTCATCCCTCAAGCCTCAGGTCTCAGGCCTGTTTAAGCTTGGCAATCGCCTCGCCGATTCTTTTCACCCCTTCGATTATCGCCTGGCGGGAAGTAGCATAAGACAGGCGCAGATAATCGGGAGCGCCGAATTCACCGCCCGGTACTAAGGCCACTCCGGCGCTATCCAGAAGGTAATCGGTCATCTGACCGGAGTTTTCGATAACCTGCCCGGCCGGGGTACGATAACCGCGCAACTTCGACCAATCGGGAAACACATAAAAAGCGCCGCCGGGTGAGGGGCACACTAAACCGGGAATATTATTCAGCCCGTCCACCATAATTTTACGGCGTTCGGCAAATTCCTTCTGCCAAACGGCTAAATTATCCTGCGGCCCGTTTAAAGCGGCCACAGCCGCCTTTTGAGCGATGGAGCAGGGATTGGAGGTACACTGGCTTTGCAGATTTTCCATGGCGCTGACGATATCCTTCGACCCGGCGCAATAGCCGATACGCCAACCGGTCATCGAATAGGTCTTGGAGACGGCGTTGATTACAATCGTGCGCGCCTTGATTTCTTTTCCCAGGGCGGCGATGCTGTAATGCTTGTGGTTATCGTACACCAGATGCTCATAGCATTCATCGGATATGACCCGGATATTTTTGGCTACTGCAATCTCCGCTATGGCTTCCAGGGTTTTGCGGTCATAAACCGCGCCGGTAGGATTGTTGGGGCTGTTGATGATTATGCCCTTGGTGCGCTGGGTAATTTTGGCCTGCAAGTCCTTTGGATTTAGGCAGAAACCGTTTTCCACTTTAGTATCTACTATAACCGCCGTTGCTCCCGCTAATCTGATTTGCTCCGGATAAGTCACCCAGTAAGGAGAAGGCAGAATAATCTCGTCCCCTTCCTCGAATAAAGCCAGCATAGTATTGAACAGCGAATGCTTAGCCCCGCAGGAGATGATAATCTCATCCGCTTTGTAATCCAGCCCGTTATCCCGTTTCAGCTTATTGGCTACCGCCTCCCTTAAGGCCAGAATCCCTGCCGAGGGTGTATATTTGGTAAATCCTTCATTGATAGCGGCGATGGCCGCCGCCTTGATATGATCAGGCGTATCGAAATCCGGCTCGCCGGCTCCAAAACCGATGATGTCGATCCCCTCGCTTTTCATTTTCTTGGCCTTGGCGGTAATGGCTAACGTCGGCGATGGATTGATCCCGGCCACCTTTGCGCTTAAAGACATAACGTTCTCCTGAAATTATTACATAATGTAAATTATCAACACTAATTGGTTAACATGTTATATTTTAAAGTATAAGTCATTTATTATTTCTATTGGTTCTATTCGCTTTAAATCGGTATTGTCGAAATGCTTGTCAAAACTTACCAGTTTAAGACGAAAACTCTTACAAATATAATATTGAATCGCATCATCAAAATCTAACTTGAGTTTTTGAGCCAACTTTAATGCTTCTATCTCCTCAAAAGTAGCGGTATCAAATCGTTTTAAGTTATTGGATTCACTAATATCCTGTAGAAAAGCCATCAAAGCGGCCTGTTTCCCTTCCCTTTCAAGAATAACCTCTATGGAATGTAAAGCAAAAGCGCTTACATACCCTTTCAGTTTCCCATTGTGCAGATTTTGCAAAAGCTTTTCACATTCATCCGCTCTTTCTTGGTTCAAAAGAAGTTCAAGAAAGATATTAGTATCCAAAAGATACATTGTCACCACCGATCTTTAATTTTGTGCTGTAAGTCGACCGAAGAAATTTTCATGTCGGCTAAAGCCCCCCGCCAGGAAAATTTTTTAGGGGATTTTATTTCAATTTCCACCTCTTCATCTTCCTTAAAAACCTCTATTGTGGACGCACCTCCAATCGGTTTTAATACTCCCTTTTTTACCTTAACTTTCATTTTATATTCTCCTGCTTATAAGCGCTAAGTTACAGTTGGAATCCCGAATTTCTTTTCCAGCCGCTCCTTGACCAACGGGGGGACAAACGCTTTAATCTCCCCGCCTAATGACGCCACCTCTTTGACGATGCTGGAGCTTAAATAAGCATACTTGGCGTTGGGCACCATAAACACCGTCTCGATTTCCGGCCCTAACTGCCGGTTGATGGAGGCCATCTGCAATTCATACTCGAAATCCGAAACCACCCGCAGGCCGCGGACAATGGCGTCGACCTTATGCGTCCGGGCAAAATCAACCAGCAAACCGTCGAACGTAGTAACCGTAACGGTGGGCAGATTTTGCGTTACCTCTTTAATCATCTCCACCCGTTCCTGAGCGGAAAAAAGCGGTGCCTTCTGTAAATTGGACGCCACCGCCACAATTACCTGATTAAAAATATGCACCGTGCGGTTAATCAGGTCCAGATGACCATTAGTCAGCGGATCGAAACTGCCGGGATAGAGCGCTATCCTGGGCATAGGTTAGTTCCTTGATGTAGGGTGGGCTGTGCCCACCTTTGATTGCGGATTCTCAATAAGGTTGGTGGGCACAGCCCACCCTACAACTGCATTAATATTTTCTTTGTGCCTCTGTGCCTCCGTGTGAAATCATCTACTTCCCCAACTCAAACGTCTCATGCAGCACGCGCACGCCCAGTTCGCTGAACTTTACGTCGATCACGCAGGAAATGGCGATTTCCGAGGTGCTGATCATCATGATGTTGATGCCCACCGCGGCCAGAGCCTGGAACATTTGGGCGGCGATGCCCGAATGGCTGCGCATCCCGACGCCCACTACCGAGAGTTTGGCGATCTTGTCGTCGCATTTTACCGCGGCAACATCGTGTTCGGACACGATCTTATCGTTGATGACCTCCATCGCCTTATGACTGTCGGTCTTGGGCACGGTGAAGGTGATGTCGGTTTTGCCGTCCTCGCTGACGTTCTGGACGATCATATCCACCGAAATATTGGCCTTGGCGATTTCGCCGAAAATCAAGGCCGCCAAACCCGGCTTGTCCGGCACCCCTTTGATAATGATTTTAGCCTCATTGGTGTTGCTGGTCACCCCGCGCACCATTACCTTTTCCATACTGGCATCCTCCTTTAACACCCAGGTTCCTTCCTCGTGATTCATGCTGGAGCGCACATGCACCCGCACCCCGTATTTCATGGCAAATTCCACCGAGCGGATTTGCAGCACCTTTGCCCCCAGTCCGGCCAGTTCCAGCATCTCGTCATATGAGATGCTTTGCATCTTTTTCGCCTCAGGGACAATGCGCGGGTCGGCGGTATAAACCCCGTCCACATCGGTGAAAATCTCGCAATATTCGGCCTTCAACGCCGCAGCCAATGCCACCCCGGAGGTATCGGAACCGCCGCGCCCTAATGTGGTAATCTCCTGGTTTTCGTCCACCCCCTGGAACCCGGCCACAATCACAACCCGGCCGCGCTCTAACTCCTGGCGGATACGCTGGTCTTCGATGTGCAGGATACGCGCCCTGGTGTGGACGCTGTCGGTGACGATTCTGACCTGATGAGCGGCAAAAGATTTGGCTTCCAGCCCCCGTTCATGCAAGGCCATGGCTAACAGTGCGATAGACGCCTGCTCGCCGGTGGCCAGCAGCATGTCCAGTTCCCGATCCGATGGGTACGGGCTGACCTGCCTGGCCAGTTTAATCAGACGGTCGGTTTCCCCGCTCATGGCCGAGACCACCACCACCACCTGATGACCGGCGCTTTGGGCTTCCCCCACCCTCTCCGCCACCGCCCGAATCCGCTCCGGGCTGCCCACCGAGGTACCGCCGTATTTTTGGACAATCAATGACATACGTTACCTTTCAAACTTGAAATTTGCGTATTGAGATTTGAGGTAAATCATAAACGTTTATCGCCCCAACAGCCAATGAATAATCCGACACCCGTCATCCACAAAAACCCCGGTCTTCTCCGCCTCTTTCTCGTTATAACCGCCGCCGCTTTTACCCGCCGGAATCTGGGGATAGAGGATAAACGGCACGGGTTCTGCGCTGTGCGTTTTGATGCTGACGGGGGTGGCGTGATCGGGCATAATCAAGAGGTGGAAATCCCCCCTTAGTTCCAGATGTTGTAAAACCGGGGCGACAATCTTTTGGTCAAAGGCTTCGATAGCTTCAATCTTGGCATTCAAATCGCCGCTGTGTCCGGCCTCGTCCGGGGCTTCCAGATGCAGATAGACAAAGTCATGGTCGTTTAACGCGTCGATGGCCGCCTGAGCCTTCCCCGCATAATTAGTGTCCAGATAGCCGGTCGCTCCGGGGACATTGATAACGGTCAGGCCCAGATAGATGCCGATGCCTTTGAGCAAGTCCACCGCACTGATCAATGCCCCGTGCAGCCCATAACGTTGTTTCAGGGTCGGCAACTGCGGCGCTCTCCCCTGCCCCCACAGCCAGATGCTGTCGGCGGAAAGCTTGCCCTGCCGCCGCCGCTCCAGGTTAGCCGGATGATTAATCATAATCTTTTGGGAACGCTGCATCAAATCAGCTAAAAAGTCCACACCATCGCCCTGCGGTAAATATTGCCCAATTTGCTGACCGCTGATGTCATGGGGGGGGGTGCACTGGATTTGCTCTTTGCCGTTGCGCCAAACCATCAGATGGCGATAACTTGTCCCGGCATAAAAGCGCACCTGGTCGCCGCCCAATTGCTCATCCAGCGTTTTAATAAGCTGACGTGCGCTATTGGTATCGATGTGCCCGGCGCTGAAATCCCGCATAATGACCTGACCATCTTGATTTGCCAAAGCCACCAGATTACAGCGGTAGGCAACCTCCCCCGGCTGCAATTGTACCCCGATGTTGGCCGCCTCAAGCGGCGCCCGTCCGGTATAAAACTCCGCCGCCGGATAGCCCAAGACCGCCAAATTCGCCACATCGCTTCCCGGCGTGAAACCATCGGGTATAGTTTTTACCAGCCCCAGACAGCCCTGCCGCGCCAGTCTATCCAGATTAGGCGTATGCGCCGCTTCCAGCGATGTCCGCCCCTGCAACTGCGCCAATGGCCGATCCGCCATCCCGTCGCCGATAAGTATTAGGTATTTTGTGGACATTGCTTACTCTTTTGTCTTTCCTGCAATTTAACCAGTATTTATAAAAAATAACGACGAATACGTGTAGCTTGTACGGTAATTACGGTAAACGCTTGAATTAACTCTGAAGAATGATTATTTACAGCGGAAGACACTATTTCTGACTTGTTGTTTCCAGGCAACCCCGCCAAACGAATAAGCACAACGCCTGAGGTAAGCCGATGCTGACGAAATACCAACTCGCCAAAATCTTTATCCGCTGTAAGTAATATGGCCTTTTCATTGTTGGCCAGGCTCAATACTGTTTCATCAGAAATACCCGGCTCCATTTCAGCCACATACCAAAGAAAATGTCCGTCTTGTCTTAAGCGTGCAACAATTTGCCCGTCCACACTTTCATCAGCCAGAAACTTCATGCCGCCGCCTTATCAATCGGGTAAATAACATCTGCCCGTAAGGCTTTTGCGGCAAAGGCCAAGGCTGCCTGGATAGTCTTACGGTTTAACCTGGGGTGGGCTTCAAGTATCTGCTCCACAGTTTCACCGGCAGCCAGTTTTTCCAAAATAAGCTCAACAGTGACACGCGTCCCATTAACCACTGGCTTACCCATCATAACCGCCGGGTCGGAAATAATTAAATTTTTTGGCATATATTTAAACCCTTTCTTGTCACCGAATTTGAAACCCGATTTTCGCTAAAGCCTTAACATTCCCGTCCTGAAACCACCGGTAGTTTACTCATACCGCTACCACTAAGGTGTCAAAAAGCTCATCGGGAATCGGTAAATGATCTTCTTCTAGAACTGCTATATAGCCTTTGTTTTTCCCTGACTGATACAACCGGACAAACTCGGACATTCCACCACCCAGTAACCATCTTCATCGGGATAAATTATTGCTTCTCGCATAAATTTGTCCTTTATAAACAAAAACTATATAGAGATTAAAAACTGCCTTAGCTGGTCGAAAACGCTACTTTCCAGCGGCCAATAACCTTTTGCCGCCGCCACACCTATATGAGGAACAGCCTCCGGTTTGGAGGCCAAGTAGACTTTACATTTGGCTTTGGAAATTTCCCGCGGTTCAGATATGTTTTTACTCTTAAGGCAGTCAAAATAAGCTTCAACACATTGCATTGACATCTCATTTTCTACAGATTTGAGGCAAAGGTCTTCCAATGTGCCAATTGTTCTGCCGGGCAGAACTATAACGGTAACTTTAAGGTTTGTTCCGGCGGCTTCCAGAGGTTTGACCGGCACAGGCAAACCAGCGGCCATTAAAGTTCCGGTAATACTTTGAAAAGCCGCATCTTCATTAGTATCAGCATCAATAACAATACCAAGAGAAGTTACCTGGCTAAAACCGCTTGTTAGCTTTAAAAGATTTTTGACAAATTTTTTAAGCTTCTCTTTGCCACCGCAGTCTATAAACTCAATCTCATCAATATGCAAACTGTTTCGTAACGCGTCTAAAAACTCGCAATCATCCCGGCCTTCGGCCAGGATAATTTTATTTTTGCTGATTTTATATTGTTCTGAAATCTTGCTAATCATACAATTGAATTGCTATCTTATTTCCATGTGCATTTCAATAGCAGTATTAAGCGCTTCCTGATTGATATATACCGACGATATTTTGCCTTCTGCGTTAATATCCATTCTATGCAAGGTAAAATCATAATCGGGAGTTTCTGAAAAAACCTGATGGGCCGCCCGGATACATTCAATGCTATGGGTTGTGGCAAAAACCTGGACGTTGTATTCTTTAGCCAAAATTAAAACAGTTTTCCAAAGATTGACTAACCCTTCATAATGTAAACCGGTATCTATTTCATCTATTAGAATTACCCCGCCTTGATTTTCCAACAAAACAAGCGTTAAGGATAAAAACCTGTTCATCCCTCCACCCATCAGGGGTAATGGAATCAATTGTTGTTTTCCAATGTCGCCATGTATAATTCCAATCCCGCCTTGGGTAATTACTGCTAATCGTGTAAGACGTGGTTCAATTGGTTTTAAAATATCAACTAATTTTTCTTCATTCTTTTGAATAGTTAAGTTACTAAATCTATCTGCATCTTTTACTTCCCATCTATGGTGAGAAGAAACCAATACTCCCTTTGTTGGTTTTATATTTGCTCTTTCATAAATAGGCTCTTTACCATATACAAATTCAGCACTAGAAAAACTTTTATTCTTTTTAAAATCAATAAATTCGTACTTAATTTTATTACTCTGCGTTCTTTCAGAGACGTCAAATAAGGTTAATTTGTTTTTTTCATCCATTTTAGAAATTATTGAAGATTCACTTTTAGATAAAAAGATTCTAAGATTATTTGTTTTATTTTTTTCATTATCAGTGGATATTGTAATAATTTCACTAATGGCTTTATTATAAAACAAATTATCCCAAGCTAAATCCTTCGCCATTTCTATAGGGATTTGAATACCTGGGGATAATCTCGTTCCCATGATAACCATTAATTTTTCAGGATCACCTGGAGCCATTAACAAATACAAAGCTTCCAGCAAAGAAGTTTTTCCTGCATTATTCAAACCTGTTATTAAATTAACTTGTTTGAAAGGCTCGATTTTTATATCTTCAAAGCAGCGAAAATTATCTATTTTAATTGATTTATACATTGTATTCTATCCTTTCCCCTACCGCCTAATCAAAAACCCGCCACCCTCCCCCCGGTACTCCTCCCAATCCAGCAGAACATGATCCACACGGGCATAGATCGGGCCGGAGCGACACCAGTCAACAAGCTGATCCACAGCGGTTTTTTCACCCTCGGCGATTACCTCGACACTGCCGTCGGGACAGTTGCGCACCCAGCCGGAAACATTCAGGGCTTGAGCTTCCCGCCGGGTACTGTCGCGGAAGAATACTCCCTGCACCATACCGCTGATTTTCAGATGGGCGCGGACGTTTTGCATGGCGTCACCTGATGTTTGGCGCATTCAAATAAAAGGTGGGCACAGCCCACCCTACATAATTTAGTCAATAGTATCCCTTTACAGGTTTCGGCGTGAGGACACGCCGAAACATCAAGCCCGAAGCCTATAGCCCAAAGCCTGTTTTTCAGCCCTCTTTCTCCTTAAACATATTTATAATATCTTGTGTCGATTTGACGTCCAACAATTCCTGGCGGAAGCTGGGGTTGTTGAGGAAGCGGGATAGTTTTGCCAGCATTTTCAATACCTTGGTGGATTCGTTTCTGGGGGCGGTGATTAGAAATAACAAGTAGACGGGCTTGTCGTCAAGAGACTGGAATTCGACGCCTTCTTTGGAGCGGGCAAAGACAACGTGCATATCCTTTACCGCATCGGTGCGCCCGTGCGGGAGGGCGATTCCTTCCCCCACTCCGGTGGTTTCCAGCTTTTCCCGCTCGTATAAACAGTTAAGCAATTCCTCCCGGTCGGCAATGTTTTCCTCACCGATCATATCCACCATTTCCTCTATAGCCGACGTTTTATCTGTAGCTTTCAGGTATAATCGGATATTTTCCGGCCGCAGCAACTGGGTGATTTTCACATCCATAAGAGTTCCTCCTGACTAGTAATTAACCTTGCCAGTAAATCGAATAGGTGTTATACTAGCACAATCCGTAAACTCAGACAAGCATGTTTATTTCAAGATATTAAATAACTCAAACTGCTACAAAATACTTTTACAAACCACGAAGGACACGAAGAGCACGAAGAATAAAATTATTTCCTTCGTGTGCTTCGTGATCTTCGTGGTGAAAAGAGTTTTTCAGGACAAATTGATAGGAGTTATAATGATCAACGAGTTGAAGTTTGATGAGAAGGGACTAATTCCGGCTATCGTTCAGGATGTCGAAAACAATGAAGTTTTGATGCTGGCTTATATGAACCGGGAATCGCTGCAAAAAACGGTTGCCAGCGGGAAAACCCACTTCTGGAGCCGTTCACGCAACAAGTTGTGGTTAAAGGGGGAAACCTCGGGACATTTCCAGCATGTGCAGGACATCAGCTATGATTGTGATGCCGATACTCTGTTGATTAAGGTCAAACAGGTCGACGCCGCTTGTCATACCGGCAACCGGAGCTGTTTTTACCGCAAGTTGGGATAGGAGATTATTGCAGGGATGGGGGGTAAAAATTCATGGTAGCACAGGCATCTTGCCTGTGTCATGTGCTTCCAGCCTGTGCTACTGGAACAGTTCCCCGCACCATTCCGCTATGAGCGTCAATCTCAATACGCTGTACCTGGCTTAATCCCGCTTCTTTCAACCAACCCATAATTTCATTTACGCTGTAGCTGCGGCCACCTTCCGTTACCACCAGCATATGGACGGAAAACAGGGCGGCGTCGAAGGGACGTGTATGGTCGTCTTCCAGAATAAAGTCGTGAATGATCAGCGCACCGCCCGGCGCTAAGGCTGCGGCGGCTTTTTGGATTAATTCCCGGCATTTTGATTCGTTCAGCGAATGAATAATCTGGGAAATCCAGACCAAATCATACCCGGTTCCCAAACCGACCTCCCAAAAACTTCCCTCTGTGGTACTAATGCGTTTCTCCAAATCATTTAAGGCAATATTTTCCCGCGCCACCTCCAAGGTTAAGGGTAAATCCAACACCACTGCTTTTAGTTGGGGATTTTTCTTAACAAAGGCGATGGAATAAGTAGCCGCCCCGCCGCCCAAATCCAACATGTTGCCAACAGTACTCAAATCCAGCATCCCGGCGATCAGTTGCGCCCGGTCACAGGCGATATTATCCATGCCCCAGATAAAATGCCGGTTTGCCCGGCGTTCCTCCCGGATGGTGAATTTACGCTCAGACGGCAATTCGCCTGTTCGGAGTATCTGCCCTAAATTTTCCCATTGTTCCCGGCATTGATGGAGATGTTTAAATATCTCCCCCCGGTAAGTTTTTTTGCCGTTCACCAAATAAGCTTCCGCTATTTCCTGGTTACTGTAATGATTATCTTTTTTATCCAGCAGTTTCATCGACACCAGAGCATCGAGCACAATTTCCAGGGCGCGGGCATTCAAATTCAGGCGCTGCGCTATTTCCTGGGCTGTTAACGGCTGAGGGGAAAGGTAAGTGAATAAATCCAGATCGTTTACCGCCAGGAAAATTTTATTTTCCCGGAATTCCCACCCCAGCCTTCTTAATTGTTCGAAATCAGGTAAAGTCATAAGATTGACCTTTCTTTTGAAGTAACATCTTGATTAAATAATTATACCCTATTATAATCTAAAAGCTTTAACAGAAAAATAATTTTTAATAATAAACTAAGGAGATGCTAAAGTGGGCAAGGAGAATTCATTCGATGTGGTGTGCGAAATCGATATGCAGGCGGTAAAAAATGCTCTGATGCAGACCACCAAGGAAATACAGCAGCGTTACGACTTCAAAGGCACGGAAAGCACGGTTACCCTGGAGGAGCGGGAGATAACCGTGGTAACGGAGGATGAATACCGGTTAAACAGCATTCTCGATATTTTAAAAACCCGCTTGTTTAAAAGCGGCATCTCCTTAAAAGCTTTGGGACTCGGAAAGCTGGAGCAGGCCGCCAAAGGTATGGTTCGGCAAAAGGTAAGCTTGCAGCAGGGTATCCCTTCCGAAAAGGCTAAAGAGATAATAAAAATTATCAAACAGAGTAAATATAAGGTCATCGCGCAGATTCAAAACGACCAGGTCCGGGTAACCGGCAAAAAAATCGACGAGTTACAAGCGCTCATCAAGCTTTTGAAAGAAACGGATTTAAAGATCGACATGCAGTTTGTGAATTTCCGGTAAGGTTTAAGGGGTTTATGTCCCAATTGGATTAACCACGAAGAGCACGAAGAAAAAAGAAGGATAAAGAGTGAGGGTTTGTTTTTCACTTTTATCTTTATTCTTGGGTGTGACCTTGTAATGATGTAAGGGACTTAGAAAATATTAACCGTTATTCTTAATTAGGCTTTAGGCTCTGGGCCATAGGCGCTAACTTAAGCAAGTCAGAGGTGCAAAATAAGCTCCTTCCCCCTTGAGGGGGGAAGGTTGGGATGGGGGTGATTGCAGGACTGAGTGACGAGGGGCTCAAGGATGAGTTGAAGAATAGAATTTAACTTTAGTCCTCATACCTCGTCACTAAAGTCCTTGAATCACCCCCACCCTATCCCTCCTCCCCCCTCAAGGGGGAGGGGAAATTGCTAAGTTAGCGCTTGAGGGGCTTTGGGCTCAGAAAGAGACCCCTCCTTTGGAGGGTATTTGAATTAGCCCAAAACCCAAAGCCTGGAGCCAACAATTCTTGATATAAGACCCTGGAATCCATAAAGAGTCAACATCATTTAAAGGTCACACTCTTATTCTTCGTGCTCTTCGTGTCCTTCGTGGTTTAAAAAAGGTCATTAGTAAAAATTGAAAGGTTGTGTATGCAATTGCGTGTGGCGCTTCTGGCCCCGATAATAGAAGATAAATCCGATTATAACCCGTGGGTTAACTTGACATCCTTATTGGTTGAAGGTTTGCAAAACCACGGGGTGGAAGTGACGTTGGTTTCTTCACATAAATTGCCTTCATGTAATTTATTAACCAATGATAGTAAAGATCATGTAGTTAATAACTTTAGGGTTTCAGAATGTTTACAGGTGTCCGCCCTTTTCGAGCGGGCTGACGAGTTTGATGTAATTCATAACCTGCATGATTTTTTCCCCCTGATATACAGCCGTTTGGTGCACAGGCCGGTTATTACCACTTTGTGGGGCGATATGACTCCCGACAGCCTGGCGGTTTACAAAAAATATAACGAAAACGACAACATCTATTATGTAGCGGTGAACGAGACGGCCAGACATCCTCAACTGCATTATGCGGCCACCATTCATCAAGGGGTCGGGCTGAATCAGTATCCCTTCAGGGATGTGCCCGGCAAGTATTGGCTTTTTTACGGTGCCGTCAGCCCGGATAATCAGGTACGGGAGCTAATAGAAATCGCACGCCAAAGCGGGATGGCGATAAAAATTTCCGGTCAGATTCAGGACGAAGAATATTTTCATAAAGAAATCCAACCGCGGTTGGATGAGAAGACGGTAACGTATTCCGCAGTACCTGGTTGGGAAAAATTGAGCGGTTTGATCCAAGAGGCATATGCTCTGATATTTCCCCCCAATTTTATAGAATCTTTCGGACTGTTGGCAATCCAAGCTATGGCGGGAGGAACGCCTGTTATCGCCTTTTCGCAGGGGGCGATGCCGGAATTTGTCCAATACGGCAAAACCGGTTTTTTGATTTCCGGTTGGGATGAAGCGGCCAGTATTCTGCCTCAGGTCAAAGATATAAACCGGCGCCAGTGCCGGATTATTGCCGAAGAGTTTTTTTCCGGCGAGCGCATGGTCAAGGAATATTTGCAGCTTTACCGCAAAGTAGCCGCCAAGCACAAGCGGGAAGATTACCGCCCCTGGGGGCATTATGAGGTTTTGGCGGATGAACCGGGGTATAAGGTAAAGCGCATCACCGTGCTGCCGGGGAAAAGGCTCAGCCTGCAATATCATCACCGCCGTACCGAACATTGGGTGATAGCCTCAGGGGAGGCGCTGGTCACTTTGGATGATTTGCAGGTATACCTAAAAACCGGGGAGGCCATCGACATCCCCCGGGAAGCCAAACACCGCATCGAGAATCCGGGGGAGTGTCCATTGCTTTTCATCGAACTACAGCGCGGCGATTACCTGGGCGAAGACGATATTATCCGCATCGACGATGATTTCGGGCGCCTGACGCTGATGGTGGATAAATAGCATAGCACCCGGCCTATACCCTCGCTTAAGCCTAAAAGTAACTGTGCTGTTTTGCCGGGAATCCTTCCCGAAAGAAATCCATCTTTAATTCGGATCAGTAATATTCCACTACCAGCAATTGTGGGGTGGGCTCTGCCCACCATTTTAAATAATTCTTGCGCTATTTTGGCCTTGCATAAACAACTTATGCGATTCAAAATTGGTGGGCACAGCCCACCCTACAAAATGTCAATCGAAAAATAGCTACTGCATTATTCATACCTCACCAACTTCCTCCGCCTGTCCCAGGAATTGAATGTCATATAGATGCTTATAAACCCCGCCTTTGGCGATCAGTTCATCATGGGTGCCGGTTTCCACGATGCGGCCACTATCCAGGACGATGATCTTATCGGCATGGCGGATGGTGGACAGACGGTGGGCGATGACCAGGGTGGTACGGCCTGCCATCAGGATTTCCAGGGCTTCCTGTACCAGTTTTTCCGATTGGGAGTCCAGTTCGCTGGTAGCCTCGTCTAAAATCAAAATCTCCGGGTTTTTCAACAAGGCGCGGGCGATAGTGATGCGCTTGCGCTGCCCGCCGGAGAGCTTTACCCCCCGCTCCCCGGCTATGGTGTTATAGCCGTCGGGCATTTCCTCAATAAATTCATGGGCATGGGCGCCCTTGGCGGCAGCAATGATCTTTTCCATAGAGGCGTCCCGGCTGCCGTAGGCGATATTATTGGCGATGGTATCATTGAACAGGATCGTCTCCTGCCCAACGACGGCGATATGGGAGCGCAACGCTTTAAACTTCAAGTCCCGCACATCGATCCCGTCGATTTTGACGTTGCCGCCAAGGGTGTCGTAAAAGCGCGGAATCAAATCCATCAGGGTGGATTTGCCCGCCCCGCTTGCGCCTACAAAGGCCACCATCTGTCCTTTGTTTACCGTTAAGTTGATATTTTTCAGCACCAAATCACCGTCATTATAATAGCGGAAGTTAACCTGATCGAAAACTATCTCCCGCTTAAAACCGCCCAATTCCACGGCATCCGGCTTTTCCTGGATTTCGCTTTGGATGTCGATTACTTCAAAGATGCGCTCGGCTGCGGCCATGGACTGCTGAAAGGTGCTGTTCATTTTGCTTAAGCGGCGCACCGGATTATAGAGCATTCCGATCGCCACCAAAAATGAAAAGAAGGTACCCGGCGTAGTCGTGCCCTTGAATACCTGCAACCCTCCATACCAGATAACGACCGCAGTGCCCACCGCCCCGAAAAATTCCATGGTCGGAGAAAGCATTTCATCCACCCAGACACCCTTCATTTTAAGCTGGTAAAGCTTGTCGTTTTCCTTTTGAAAACGCTGATATTCGTAATCTTCCATCCCGAAGGCTTTGACGATTTTACAGCCGGTAAAGGTTTCGTGCAGAACGGTATTCAAATCCCCCATTTTTTCCTGATTCTTCCTGCTGATTTTGCGCAGCTTTTTCCCCACTCTGGTCACCGGAATTACCAATAACGGCAGGCAAACCACATAAGCCAGAGCCAATTTCCAGTCACGATAAAAAATCACTCCCAACAGGATAATAAGGGTAAAACTCTCACGGAAGAATTCCGCCAGCACCTGAGAACAAACATTTGCCAGCATCCCCACATCATTGGTGATGCGCGCCATCAGTACCGGAGAGGGATTATTATGAAAGAAGGACAAGGATAGTTCCTGCAAATGCCTGTATACTTCATTGCGCAAGTTCATAATGATCCGCTCGCCGACCCAGTGCATCAAATAGGCTTGACCGAAACGGGCAAAACCTTTTATAACATAAATAACCACCACCGCCAAAGGCAGTATTTTAAGCATGAAGAGGCTTTTTTTCAGGAAAATGTCATCCAGAGCAGGCTTGACCAGCCAGGCTGTCGCTCCCTCGGCTCCGGAAATCAGCAAGGCCAGAAGCATGGCAAAAATGATTTTAGCTAGATGGGGTATGATGTAAGGCCAGAGACGCTTGTACAGTTTAACGCTTTGCATTGGTGTATCGGGTTCTTTCTTTTAAAAATAGACTAAATTTTTCTTATTTATGTTTTTTAGGATGATCCTCACGATAAATAAAAATGTAAAATCCAAGAGCCATAAGAACTAATCCGGCAAGAATTACGTATGCTCCAGATGTCATGTTAATCGCCTCCTTTAGAGGGTATAGTGAAAAAGGCTACTATCGTCAATATCAATACGACCAAAACAATTACTATCCCATTAATAAAGTTAAGGGTTTGTGTAAGCATACCGCCGATTAAACCGATAGTGGCAAGGTATTTGGCTATGTCCATCAGCATTTTACCTAGTTCTTTTCTTCTGTCTTCGTTTTTCATGCCGCTTTTTTCATTTGGATATAATAAAGAAATTAAACTGTTAAGATATAGACTTGGCTTTATATGGATTTTAGACTATAGCAAACCACAATCCATTATAACTCATGTGGGGATTAGTAGCAATATTCCTGGGTGGGAAATTGTTGGGATTCCACTTCTTGTTTGAACTGGCGCACCGCTTTTAGGCTCTCCTCGCGTAAATTGGCGTAGCGCTTGACAAACTTGGGGCTTTGCGCGCCTGACATTCCCAATAAATCGAGGGATACCAAAACCTGCCCGTCGCAATCCGGACCTGCGCCGATTCCCAAGGTAGGAATTTTTAATTGCGGGGTAATAACCTTGGCCAGATTCGGGGGTACGCCTTCCAAAACCAGGGCAAACACTCCCGCCGCCTCCAAATTCTGCGCCTGATCGACAATCAGTTTGGCGGCTTCCTCGTTACGTCCCTGCACCCGGTAACCGCCCATCTGATGCACGAACTGAGGAGTCAGCCCCAAATGCCCCATTACCGGGATGCCGATTTCCACCATAGCGCGGGTGATCTCCAAAATGCGCGTACCGGCTCCTTCCAGCTTGACGGCCTCCGCTCCGCCCTCCTTCAAAAAGCGTCCGGCGTTATATAGCGCCTCCGGAACGCCTAACTGATAGGACATGAACGGCATATCGCCCACCAAAAGCGAACGCTTCAACCCCCGGCGGACCGCTTTGGTATGATGCAGCATTTCATCCATGGTGACCGGCAGGGTATTCTCATAGCCCAAAACCACCATGCCCAGGGAATCCCCTACCAAGACAATATCAATTTCCGCCTCATCCAAAACCTTAGCGGTAGGGCAATCGTAGGCGGTAAGCATGGTAATCTTCTGACCGTCCTGCTTCTTTTTGACCAGATCGGGAATGGTTACTTTGCGACCAGCCATGGATTATCGGTCCTTAAGCGAACACAAGGTTTTTGATCTAAAGTCTCTTCAAGTAAATGGGCGATATTTTCCCTAAGCAGCGGATGTTCCAGATCGGGGGCGATTTCCGCTAACGGGATCAAGACGAAACGGCGCTCGTGCATCAGCGGATGCGGCACCTGTAAATCAGCGTAATTGATAATCTCGTCATCATAAAGCAGCAAATCCAGATCGATAGAACGCGGCCCCCACTTAAAAGGGGTATTTTTCCCTAAGGATTGCTCAACCTGCTGCATTCGGCCCAAAAGCTCATTCGGCAGCAGTTGCGTTTTCACCCGCGCCACGGCATTGATGAAATGCGGTTGATTTTCATATCCCACCGCCTGGGTGCGGTAAAACGAGGAGCAGCAAACGACTCTGACTTCGTCCGAATCCAGTTTGTGCAGAGCGCGCAGGCAATTGGCCAGCGGATCGCCTTGATTGGATCCCAACCCGATGAAAGCGGTAGCAGCGTTGTCAGTCATTAAAGTACCACCTTTCTTATACGCTCTAGGGCTTCATACAAACGTTCCTGCGGTACGGTTGTTGCGATACGGAAGAAGCCCTCTCCGTATTGACCGAACCCTACCCCCGGAGTAACGATTATTCCGGCCTGGTCTAGCAGGTGCAGACAAAAACCGGTGGAGTCAAACCCTTTGGGGACTCTGATCCAGAGATAGAACGTCGCTTTACTGTAATTTATCTGAAACCCCAGTTTTTGCAGACCTGCTATAATTATAGCGCTCCGGGAGGCAAATGTCTTGCAAAAAGTTGGTACAAATTCATTATAATGTTTTAATGCCTCGATTCCGGCCCACTGCACGGCCTGAAAGACCCCGGAATCCACGTTGGTTTTGATCTTGCCCAGGCCCTGAACAATGTCCTTGTTGCCCACCGCAAACCCCAGACGCCAGCCGGTCATGTTGAAGGTCTTGGAAAAGGAATGAAATTCGATGGCCACATCCCGCCCGCCGTCCAATTCCAAAATGCTGAGCGGCTTGTAATCGTCATAGCCCATCTCGTTATAGGCCGCATCCTGGCAGAGGATAATATTGTGCTTATAAGCAAAATCGATCACGCTCTGCAAATATTCACGGCTGGCTATGGCGGCGGTGGGGTTATTGGGGTAGTTGATGAACATCAGCTTGGCTTTGGCCAGCATGTTTTTGTCGATAGCGTCCAAGTCCGGCAGGAAGTTATTCTCAGGCAGAAGCGGCATGATACAGGGAATCCCCCCGGCAAAGATGGTGGAGGATTGATAGACCGGATAGCCGGGATCGGGAACCAACACCACATCGCCGGGATTGACGAAGGCCAAGGGAATGTGGGCGATACCCTCCTTGGAGCCGATCAGACTGACGATTTCAGATTTCGGGTCAAGCTGCACATGGTAACGCTGTTTGAACCAATTCGCCACCGCTTCCCGGAAGGCCAACATCCCCACATAAGAGGGATAGCGATGATTGGCCGGGTCTTGCGCCGCCGTGTATAGCCTCTCAATAATAGGAGCGGGAGTCGGTAAATCCGGATCGCCAATCCCCAGGTCGATAATATCCACGCCGCGGGATAAGGCTTCCTGCTTGAGTTCATCCAAACGTGCAAAAAGATATGGAGGCAAAGCGCCGAGGCGCTGGGATTGTACGACCTTTATTGATTTAGACACATGGAACCTTCCTTTCCGGGGATATTAATGAATACCATCAACAGGTCATCCCCGAATGCCTTTATCGGGGATATGGTGTTGAAATTAAACTGGATTCCCGATAACTTCATTCGGGAATGACACATGGAAGTCGATGTCTCGGCCTGTCCCCAAGCCGAAACCCTTAAGGGGTAACGTACCTCCTTAAGGGTTCGAAGAATCATCTTTACGCCGCTTCCCGGTATTCCAGAAAACCCAGGGTCATTCCGCTTTTTTGCACGGTATTCAACAACCCTTCCACCTGTTTTAGAATCAGGGCTTCAATAAAAACTTCTCCACATTGGACACAAACCAGAGCCGGGACATCTCTAACCACAATTAATTTATCCCGGTTTAATTCATAGGGAAGTGTAGTTACGCCCCTTTCCATTTTTCCCCGGCAAGATGGACATTTCATATTTATTTTCTCCTGTATCTGAAACCTTTTTCCCATACTAATAGATTAGGCTCATAAACGGTTATTGCCCATCGTTTTGTCCCCTCTCCCTCTGGGAGAGGGCTAGGGTGAGGGTTCCTTAATTTAATTTTTTAAACTTTTGTACCCTCATCCCAACCTTCTCCCAGAGGGAGAAGGAGTTTAAGTTACCCTTTCTCCAGCACCAGACACCCGGCCAGCTTATCATGCCAGCCCTGTTTTTTGCGGCTTGTGGCTATGGCTAAAAATCCTAAGCCCATAACGATGGCAGAGAGAATCTTGCCGAAGTAGCGGACATTGGCGCGCAGGAATGATATGGGTTGACCGGCCAGATCGGTGACTGCTAACCCTAAGGCTAATTTGCCGAAGGTGGCTTGAAGACAGGTCTCCAGACTGGTGTAATAAGCCCAGCCGGCTAGCACCCCGAACGCTTTAGTCATAACATAGGCGATACATTCCTGTCCGCCCGACTTTATCAGTGCCAAGCTTAAAAGGCTGCCGAAGGCCAATCCGATACACAGCAAAATCATCTGATCAAGCACAAAGGCGCTCAGACGTTTGAAAAAACCCGCAGGATTGTTGGTATCAAAAGCCTGCGCCTTGAACACAGGTTTAGGACTGGGGCTTTTCGCCAGTTTAGTCCCGCAGATTAAACAAAAAGCCAACTGCGGGTGGTTGATTTTCCCGCAGTTGGTGCATGTGAGTTCCATAGTAAACCAAATATAGATATTTCACCGCAGAGGCGCAGAGACGCAAAGAATAATAAGTTAAATAAATATTTTTTTCTCTGCGACTCTGCGTCTCTGCGGTGAAAAATTATCTTACCAAATCACCTTGCTTAACGGATATTCCACAATCCCGCTGGCTCCGGCTTTTTTCATGTCCGGAATCAGATCGCGGACAATCTTTTCATCCAGGATCGTATCCAAGGCTACCCAGTTTTCATCGTAAAGATGGGAGATGGTAGGGGTTTGCATGGCCGGTAGAATCGCCAAAACCGCCTGGAGGTTTTTCTTTTCCACGTTCATTTTCAAACCGACCTTTTGTTCGGCTAAAATCGCCCCTTGCAGCAGCAAGGCCAGGTTTTCGATTTTCTCTCGTTTCCAGGGATCAGTCCAGGAGGTTTCATTGGCAATCAGCTTGGTGTTGGACGTTAAAATAGTTTCAACTATCCGCAAATTATTGGCGCGCAGGGAACTGCCGGTTTCAGTCAGTTCCACAATGGCGTCGGCCAGGCGCGGGGGTTTTACTTCGGTGGCTCCCCAGGAAAAATCGATATGGGCGGTGATGTTTCTTTCCGCCAGGTATCTTTCGGTGAAACGCACCAGTTCGGTAGAGATTCTTTTGCCCTGCAAATCTTCAATCTTTTTTATATCCGAGTTTTCCGGGACGGCCACCACCCAGCGCACCGGACGCAATCCCTCCTTGGCATAGTTCAAATCGGCCACATCCACCACCTGCGCCCCTTGTTCCATAATCCAGTCTTTGCCCGTGATCCCGGCGTCCAGAATGCCGTCCTGAACATAAATCGCCATTTCCTGGGCGCGGATCAGCATGGCTTCGATGGTTTCATCATCCACCGACGGATAATAGGAACGGCTGCCTACGGTGAAATTGTAGCCGGCCTTTTTAAACATATTCATGGTCGACTGCTGCAAGCTGCCTTTTGGCAGTCCTAATCTGAGTTTGCTCAATTTCCCTACTCCTTTTTAACCACGAAGAGCACGAAGACCACAAAGGATAAAAACAAATACCATAATATTTTTTCTTCGTGCTCTTCGTGTCCTTCGTGGTAAATACAAAATTAGGTTATATTATTATTGACTATCAAACGATTGTCTCTGGTAATGATTGACCGCCAGATTATGTTCGTCCAGACTGCGGGAGAACTGATGGGTGCCGTCATTGCGGGAGACAAAATAAATATAATCCTCCTCAGCCGGATTAAGGGCGGCCAATATTGAATCCTCTCCCGGATTGGCGATCGGCCCCGGCGGCAACCCTTTGTAATAATAGGTGTTATAGGGCGAATCCAGCAACAAATCATCCCGGCTGAGATTGCCGTCATATTGATTGAGCAATTCCAGGGCGTATATCACCGTCGGATCGCATTGCAATCGGATGCCTTGTTTGAGCCGGTTATGATATACCGCTGATATTAAAGGACGCTCCGCATCCACCGCCGTTTCTTTCTCAATCAGCGATGCCAGGGTTATAATCTCATGAGGGCTTAAACCGCTTTTCAACGCTTGTCTCTGTTGCTCCTCATCAAAAACCTGTTTGAAGCGCTCCACCATAGCCAGGATAATATTTTCCACCGGCACCCCTTTGGCAAAATAATAGGTATCGGGGAAAAGATAGCCCTCTAAGCTATTTATATCTAACCTTAATAATGTTTTTGCCCAGGCCGGACTGTTTACGATGGTAAAAAATTGACCGTTTTCCGCTAATCCCCGGTTGCTAAGTAATTGGGAGATTTGACGGACGGTAAATCCTTCCGGTATTGTTACTTTATATAAGTAGGCTTTTCCCTGCTGCAAAACATTCAGTATTTGCAAAGGGGTAAGGGCGCGGTTGAGCAAATATTCCCCGGCGATGATCTTAGCACCGCGTAAGCGCGCCACTACGGTAAAAAGTTCCGCCGAAGGAACCAGCCCCTCCTGCTGCAACACCTGCCCGATGCGGCGCAATCCCCATCCTGGCTTAATTGTTATCAATCGTGTGGTGGATTTAGCCGAAACCGGAATGCGCAAAAGCATATAAGAATGGGTAAACACAGCGGTCAGCAATAAAGCCGATAATAGGAATATCAACGGGATAGCTTCGTACCCCCTGTTTTTATCGCGCATTTTGCATCCCCATTTTTATGGCTGTAAAGGATAACACAAAAAGGCAATCAGGTCAAACCGGGATAAACGTTAGGCTTTTTATGAACGTTTAAAGTGTTTCCACTCACCGCCATCCGTTTCAACTTCTTAACCTCCTGCGGGCTGAGGATGCGAAATTGACCGGCGCTTAACCCCTCGGAGGTCAAAAAAGCCAGCCGGACGCGTTTGAGCTTGATAACGCTATGACTTACCGCGTCTATCATACGCCGGATTTGGCGGTTTCGGCCCTCGGTCAAAATAATCTCGATCCAGCAATTTTCTCCCCGGCGATATAACATCCGCACTTTGCAGGGAGCGGTGATCCCGTCATCCAGTTTAACCCCCTGACGCAAGCGTTCCAGCTTATCTGCACCCGGTATGCCTTCCACTTTTACCCAATAAACCTTTTCAATCTCATGCTTGGGATGGCTGAGTGCCTGCGCCAAATCGCCGTCGCTGGTAAGCAGAATCAGCCCTTCGGAATGATAGTCCAGACGTCCGATGGGGAAAAGGCGCACCGGAATGTTCTTAACCAGATCGCTAACCGTAGGACGGTTTTCCGGATCGTTTAGAGTGGTTACATATTGCTTGGGCTTGTAAAGCAGAACGGTAAGCTTATCCCTGACCGGTTTAATCAGCCTGCCCCGCAGGGTAATATGATCCTTTTCCGGGCTGATTTTCGTTCCCAGTTCTCTGACGATTTTCCCGTTGACGGCAATCAAGCCGCGCTGCATATATTCTTCGCCCTTGCGCCGCGAGCAAATCCCCGCCTGGGAGAGAAATTTTTGTAATCGCATACTTTCCATGGCGGGTAATTATACGCTTAAGCGGACGATTGTCAATAGCCGTATGTTTGAACTCGCCTTATTTGGTTTTTTGTGCTAAATTATTGGTAGCGTTCTCAACAGGAAACCCGTAGCGTCATTGCGAGCGGAGCGAAGCAATCTTGATGTTTCGGTGTGTCCTCACACCGAAACCGTAAAGGGGCAACGTTACCCCTTGAGAGTTTCGGCGTGAGGACACGCCGAAACATCAAATTAAAAAAAAGCCCTCATCCTGTCATTTGGGGATGACAAAGTGTCGTATCAAATAGAAAATGATATTACAACAACTCTATACCTCAAATAACGGCAGCGTCAGTAAAGCCTTGCTGGAACTTACCGGCGGTCAAACCATCGAAACGGTTCTGATAAAGCACCTTGACCATTACACCGTGTGCCTATCCTCCCAGGTGGGCTGCCCATTAGGGTGCGTCTTTTGCGCCACCGGACAGAGCGGTTTTGTCCGGAATCTTGCCGTTGATGAGATTACAGACCAAATCAATTTCTGGAACAAGCGGTTGGCTTTAGATTTGAAACGGGTCAGGAATTTAGTCTTTATGGGGATGGGCGAGCCGTTTCTCAATTGGGAAAACGTTAAAGCGGCGATGATTTTCATCACCTCCCCGGACGGCCTGAATATCGGTCAGCGCCACATCAGTGTTTCCACCTGCGGCATTGTCGATAAAATCCGGGAATTCACCGCCCTGAAAACTCAAATCAATCTGGCTATCTCCCTGCATTCGGCGCAAAACGAAACCCGCAACCTTTTGATGCCCATAAATCGCCAATATCCATTAAATGACCTAATCGAAGCCGGTCTTGATTACGTCCAACGCACCTCCCGCAAGCTTTTCTTCGAATATATTTTACTTAAAGACATCAATGATACCAATCGGGAAATCAACCAACTGATAAAATTGATACAAAGACATTACTTGTTTCATTTGAATCTAATTCCTTACAACCAGACTCTTGGAGACTTCAAACCCACCGGTTCGGAACGGCGCAGGCAAATCATTCAATTTTTGCAAAAGAACAAGCTGCGCTTTACCGTGCGCAAAAGTTTCGGAGGCGGGATTAAAGCCGCCTGCGGGCAGTTGAGAAGTAATGGATAATGGATAACGAAAAATTCATTACCCATTATCAATTATCCATTATCAATTACTTTTGGCAGGTGGGACAAAAATAGGTGCTGCGTTGCGCCTGTTTCACCCTTTTGACCGGGGTTGAGCAAACATTACAGCTTTCCCCGCCCCGCTCGTAAACATTCAGGCATTCCTGAAAACTACCCGTATCCCCGTTAGACATAACGTAATCGCTGATGGTCGTTCCCTGGCATTGAATGGCTTTTTCCAATATCTCCCTGGTTGCCGCAACCAGCCGCTCTGTCTCCTGCTTTGATATTAAATTAGTTGGCCGATATGGAGATATTCCCGCCCGATAGAGAATTTCGCAGGCATAAATATTGCCGATACCGGCGATAATCCTTTGATCCAACAAGAGCACTTTAACCGGCCTTTTACCGGATGCGAACTTTTTCTGTAAATAGGAGACTGAATATTCGGCGCTGAAAGGTTCCGGGCCTAAATCAGCCAAAGAGGGAATATCCGATTGACTGGCATGGAAAGACAACTGCCCGAAACGGCGCAGGTCCTCATAATGCAGTTGACTGCCGTCGCTGAAAGAAATAATCATCCGGGTGTATCTACCGGCGGATTTCTGCGCGGGAAAGTAAAGATATTTGCCGGTCATGCGCAAATGGGCAAGCAGACAACTCTTATTAGCTAAAACAAAAAGGATAAACTTGCCACGGCGCTGCAATTGCCCGATCGTCCGGCCTGTCACTTTATTTTGTAAATCAGGTGGGGTAATGTTGGGTAACAGGCGGGAATCCAAAATCTCAATCTGCCAAATGACCTTGCCGCAGATGTTTGGCCGCAAACCGCGCACTATTGATTCCACTTCCGGTAATTCAGGCATAAGTTATTTTATTAGGCTTCAGCTTTAATACTACCGCTCACCCGCTTATTTAATAGCATCCGCAGCATTTCCTGATCCCCGCGTTGGGCGGCTATCTGCAAGGCGGTTCCCTCGTGAATATTCTTATCATCCACCTTGGCGCCTTGCTCCAACAGGGCGCGCACTATTTCCCGCTGGCCGTTACAGGCGGAAATCATCAGGGCGGTAACGCCGGATTTGGTTTTAGCGTTCACATCCGCCCCGTGAGAGATTAAGTATTTGACAATATTGGTATAACCCTTGAAAGTCGCCAACAATAAAGCGGTAGTGCCCTCTTTTTGCCGGGCGTTGACCTCAGCGCCGGCATTTATCAATTTATTCACGATTTCCGTATGACCGCGTTCGACGGCAACCATCAGGGCGGTATTATCATCCTGATCCTTGGTCGTTACATCCGCTCCGGCATCGAGCAAAATCTGGACAATTTCCGTCTGCCCGATTTCCACAGCCGTCAACAGAGGATTCCAGGCGCTCACAGCCTTCGATCGCGGATTTGCCCCGGATTTGAGAAGCAACCTGATCATAGACAGATCGGATTTGCCGACCGCCATTAATAAAGCGCTGATTCCCAGTTTATCGGTGTCTTCAATATTAGCTCCTGCGGAAAGCAGCAGACGCACGGCGGATATTTTACCGCTTACCACGGCGAACATCAGGGCGGAATAACCGTTCCTGTTGCGGGCTTTTACATCCGCCCCCACCTTTAAAATGCCGGTGACTATTTCCTCGTTTCCGTTCCAGGCGGCGTACATCAGAGCGGTGCCGTTGTGGTTGTCCTTATAATTTACTAACGCGCCATTGTTTAAAAGCATTTTCAGGGCTTTAGCATAGCCGCCGATCGCCGCAAGCATCAGCAGTGTTTTGCCGTCTTTATTGGGGATATTGACATCCATACCCGCATCGATATATTTCTTAACGGCAATGTCATCGTCGATGCATACGGCGCGCTGAATATCAATGGAATTTAACTGCCTGTCCCATCCGAGGGTTTCGCTAACCGATCGGTAAAAACCAAACACGAAGCTCAACAACATAACTTGCCCCCTTGTCTTGGTTTATCAGGCATAGTATAACGTTTCATTAAAAGATATACAAACCTGTCATTGCGAGCGGAGCGAAGCAATCTCGATTTTATTGTAGCGCCTGAGATTGCTTCGGCGATAAGGCTGCCTCGCAATGACAATTAAATGTACATGTTTTAATGAAACGCTATAATAGCCGCCTTTGGTAACTTTATAATACACCATATTTCCCCGGTCTGCAATATATGAAAAAAATATTGAAGGGATTTTTTTAATCTCTCCCCAAGGGAGATGTTTTTCGTTAATAAATACTTGGTAACAGGGCAGGGCAACCTCATATAAAAATATTGCACTGGGAATATTGTAATTTTCAATAAAAACAATTAAAATACAGCTTTTTCCAACAAAGGGGGCAATGATGGAAAAGCTGGAATTTTTAGACTATTTTACTGGGCTAGATGATC
>JACRJN010000039.1 GCA_016235675.1 Candidatus Schekmanbacteria bacterium | reverse complement strand
TACTTTCGGCGCGTTCCATACGAACACACCTTTTTTTGCAGCCCTAAGGGGCTGAAAATACGTGGCTGAAGCCACGGGACTACGTTTTTTAAATATATAAAGATCTATCTTTAGGTGAACACTCTCATATTCAGTTCGTAGTCCCAGCCCTTCAGGGCTGAACTTCAGGGCGTTAGCCCTGCAATTATGACTCTCAATACTTTCGGCGCGTTCCATACGAACACACCTTTTTTTGCAGCCCTAAGGGGCTGAAAATACGTGGCTGAAGCCATGGGACTACGTTTTTTAAATATATAAAGATCTATCTTTAGGTGAACACTCTCAAAATATTTATGCTGACTTCTGATTTCTCATTTCCTATTTACGGCTGAAGCGTCACATAATAGCCGTATTTTCCTCTTTGCACTAACAGCAGCACGCTGTCTTTCTCCCTGGCGGCTAAAATCGCTTTCCGGTAATCTTCAATATTTTTAATGAGTTGATTATTGATTTGGCGGATTACATCTCCGGGGCGGATCCCGATCTCATCGGCGGCGCTTCTTTTGGATACCGCGCTGACCAATACCCCCTGAGTGGTTTCCAGGTGATAGAAGAGCTTTTTGATCACGCTGATTTCTTCTACATCCAATCCTAACCATTGCTTAGCGTATTCCCCGGCGGATTCCAGGGGCAAGTTTTTGGCGGTAACCTGGATATTCTTCTCCTTGCCGTCGCGCAATAGCTGTAACGTGATTTTACTTTCCGCGGTAAATCCGGCAATTTTCGAATCGTAATCTTCTTTAGCTTTTAGCGGTTTCCCGTTGATTTGCAGAATAATATCCCCTGGCTTTAAACCCGCAAGGTCTGCCGGGCCGCGGGCAATTACTTTACTGACCAATACTCCCCTGCCAAATGTCAGCTTGAAAGCCTGGGCTAATTGCGGGGTTAAATCCTGAACAAAAAGCCCCAGCCAGGCGTTATGCACTTCGCCGAAAGCGATTAAATCATTGACGATGCGTTTAGCCTTGTTGGATGGGATGGCGAATCCGATTCCTTCCGCTTTTTGATAAATGGCGGTGTTGATACCGATTACTTCCCCCTCCAGATTAACCAGAGGCCCGCCGCTGTTACCGGGATTGATGGATGTATCCGTCTGGATAAAATCGGTATAAAATCTTTCTTCATCCACCCGTAAAGACCGGTCGACGGCGCTTACCACCCCGGTTGTGACGGTATGGGATAAGCCAAATGGATTGCCGATGGCGATAACGGTTTCCCCGATCATGATACTGTCGGAATTGCCCAGTTTTACGCTGGGCAACGCGGTATCGGCCTTGATTTTGATTACGGCCAAATCCAGTTTGGGGGAGGAGCCGATCATTTGTCCTTCGAATTCCCGACCGTCGGACATTCCGACCGTGATTTTAGAGGCTTTAAGAATGACATGCTCGTTGGTGATAATATAGCCGTCGGGACTGATGATTACGCCTGATCCTAAGCTTTGTGTTTTATATTGGCGCGGCTCGTAAAAATCCCCGAAAAACCGCTCGAAAAAAGGATCCATGCCGCGGGGATAAAAGGGGTTTTTTTCGGTAATAATCTGCTCGGTTCCGATATTGACTACCGCCGGACTGACATTTTGCACCACTTTCACCACTGGTGTGACGCGGATGCTCTCGCTTTTGGCCGAATTTGCCGGAGCGTCGGTCTTGGCCGCACTAATCGGCAGGGGTAAAGACAGGGCAAGACAAGTAAGTAAAAGGCAAATCGGTTTGTTATACGAGAAAATATTTTTCATGGTTACTTCTTATTTATTATACAACCGCTTAAACAACCCCTTTTTGGGCATAGCCACTTCATCGCCGGAAATGGCGGCAAACTCCCGTAAAATTTCTTCCTGGCGCGGGGTAAGTTTAGTGGGAATCCTGACATCGAACTGGATTAATTGATCGCCCCGACCATAGCCTTTCAGATGTTGGACTCCCGCCCCTTCCAGCTTATAAATTTCACCGCTTTGTGTTCCGGGATGAAGGTTAATAGTTTTTTCTCCCTCCAGGGTGGGAATGGTAATTTCCGCACCCAGACAGGCTTGGGTGATGCTGATCGGCATTTGGCAGATTATCTCATCATCCTGGCGGGTAAATATTTTATCCTCCGCCACAGTGATAAAAACATACATATCGCCCGACGGCCCGCCTTTATATCCGGGATCACCTGCTCCGCTGACCCTTAAACGCGAATCGGTATCGACACCGGCGGGAATCTTTAGCTTCAATTCACGCTTGGTTTGGGTGTGCCCCACCCCTTTACAATTTGGGCAAGGTTGTTTGATAATCGTACCCTCTCCGTGGCAGCGGGAACAGGGGGTGCTGATGCTGAAAAACCCCTGCGTGCGGGTTACCTGCCCGGTTCCGGCGCAAGCCACGCATTTCATTATACCTTCGTCGGGATGCGCCCCGGTTCCCCTACAGGTACTGCACGGTTCCGATAAAGTATATTCGATGCTCTTTTCACTGCCGAAAGCCGCTTCTTTTAAAGTGAGTTCTATGTCATAACGTAAATCCGCCCCCCGGCGCGGGGCGTTGCGTCTGGCGCGCCCACCTGCACCGAACAAATCGCCCATGCCGAAAAAATTGCCGAAAGCGTTGAAAATATCCTCGGCATTGGTGAAATGGTGGAAATTAGTACCTTTAAGCCCGGTATGACCGTATTGATCGTAAAGTTGGCGCTTTTCCTGATCCCCCAGGACTTCGTAAGCCTCAGCCGCTTCTTTGAACATTTCCTCGGCTTGTTTGTCTCCGGGGTTTTTATCGGGGTGATATTTGAGCGCCATCTGGCGGTAAGCCTTTTTTATCTCATCTGCCGCAGCACTGCGGTTTACCCCCAAAATGGTGTAATAATCCAGTTCTTTAGCCATGCTTTTGAATAATCCTCCATACAGTATAAACGATTTAAACAAAATGTTATTATAATGAAGTGTGATGCTTCTGTAAAGGGGGGAGAGATATTTTTTACACGCGGCAATTTTAAGATTTTTCAAGCTTGACAAATTTGTAAAGCTGTTTATAGTAGTTTTATGCTGAAACTTGAATATTTACAATCCGCCGCCGCCTGTCCGGAAAAGATCTTGTTTCTGGACATCGAAACCACCGGTTTAAACCGATATGATAACGAGATAACTTTAATCGGCTGGAGCCTGGATAATGCTTATGGGGTATGGATAAACGGGATGGGACTGGAGGAATTTTCGGCCCATGTGACCAGGGCGGAAACTATTGTCACCTATAATGGTTCCAGTTTTGATTTGCCTTTTATCCAAAGGGCTTTCCCGCGTTTAAATTTCCCTCAATATCATATTGACTTGCGCTATTGGGCAAAAGCGGTGGGATTATCCGGCGGCCAGAAGAAAATCGAAGAAATCTTAGGGGTCGAAAGACCGCAGGATGTGCAAGGCGTTGCAGGCCGCGATGCCGTGCTGCTTTGGTATCGGTATCTGCAAGGCGATCGTTTTGCCTTACAGCAGCTTATCCATTATAATAAAGCGGATATTGAGGGGTTAAAAGTCATTTTTCAGCATGTGGCAAAAAGGCATTTAGGTGTGGTAGCCCGTTGATTTATCAGGTCATTATATGATTTAACCATTCATAAGTTGAAATAAATAAATTAAAAATTTAAAGATAAAAATGCAAAATTGCAATTCAAAATTCAAAAATTTTAGATTATGGGTTTTAAAAAAACAATTTTTAATTTTTCTTTTTAAATTTTTAATTTCATAGTATCGTAGTCCCAGCCCTTTAGGGCTGATCTTCATGGCATTAAGCCATGCAGTAACGTCTCACAAATGGTTAAAGCTTTTCAGCTATAATTTAGGCATTTCCGGATGAACGTGTCTTTAGTCTCAGCCTAAGGCTGAAAATACGTGGCTAAAGCCACGGGACTACATTTGTAGGGTGGGCTATGCCCACCAATTGGTACACCCCCACAAGATTTTATAAAAGCTATGTCCCGGAAAAAAAACTCCCGCCGTAATCAAAAAAGCGAACAAATCAGTAAAACCCAACTCCCCCGGCAGGAAATTTCTACCGGCCTGCCGGTTCATTTGTTTTGGGTAATAATCATTATCTTGTTGGGAATAATCAGCTATTGGCCGGCTTTAACCGGCGATTTTGTCTTTGATGACGGGCGCAGCATCGTTAATAATTACGCCCTGCATATCGACAGTTTTTCCGCGGCCAACATTGAGCGCTTAAAATCCCTGGTTCACGACAATCGGACTTTATCCTTGATAAGTCTGGCGCTGAACTATTATTTCGGCAGGCTTAACCCCTGGGGTTATAAGCTGGTCAATCTTATTATCCATATCCTTACCGCGCTGTCCCTTTACCGGCTTAGCTTGTTGACTTTCCGCCTTCCCAAATTGCAGGGGAAATATCAAACCATGGCGCGATCTATCGCCATATTAACCGCTTTACTGTTTGTCGTCCATCCGGTAAATATTCAGGCGGTCAGCTATATCGTCCAGCGCATGACCTCACTGGCCTGCCTTTTCTTTTTGCTGACTTTGATATTTTATCTTCAAGGGCGTCAAACCGCAGGGGATAAACGTTATCTTTATTGGCTGCCGGCGTTATTCTTTGCCCTTTGCGCCTTGAAAAGCAAGGAAAACAGCGCCACCCTGCCTATAATTATCCTGATTTATGAGCTTTACTTCTTTGAATCCACACCACGACCAAGATT
The DNA here is from genome assembly GCA_016235675.1 of Candidatus Schekmanbacteria bacterium. Classification (GTDB taxonomy): domain Bacteria; phylum SZUA-182; class SZUA-182; order SZUA-182; family SZUA-182; genus JACRJN01. The sequence goes on along the minus strand of JACRJN010000039.1, from coordinate 18,732 downwards.
TATACTTTGGACATTGTTGCTTTTCCCCGCACTCATCGCTTATTACTACACCCGATTCGATTTAAGTACGGTAATGTATACCCAGGCGCGCCATATTACTTACGGACAGCATTTAATCACCCAATTGCGGGTAATCGTTTATTATCTGAGTTTGTTGATTTTCCCTTATCCCGGACGGCTCAACCTGGATTACGATTTTCCCTGGTCGCGGCATCTTTTCTCGCCCCCGACCGGCTTTTTAAGTCTGCTGCTGGTTCTGGGTTTAATTTTTCTTGTGTTTTACCTGATAAAACGCAATCGGCTGATTTCATTTTGTTTGATCTGGTTTTTGGTTAATCTGGCCATAGAAAGCTTATTAGTGCTGGCCGATACGGTTTTTGAGCATCGGTTGTATTTACCGGGCATCGGCATATTATGGTTGCTAAGCCTGGGGTTGATAAGCGCTACGGGGAGGAATAAGGCTCTTTCGCTGGTAATAGCCTCCATCGTCTTACTTTTTGCTTTCTGGACTTATCAGCGCAATCTGGTATGGGCTGATCCGGTAAGGCTTTGGGAAGATACGGTCAAAAAATCTCCCGATAAAGTCAGACCGCATAATAACCTGGCCAACGCTTACGGCAGCCGGGGTAAATATGGACAGGCGCTGCTGGAATGCCGCAAGGCTTTGGCTCTCGATCCCGATTTTGCACCGGTTTATCATAATCTGGGTTTGATTTATGCACAATTGGGAGACCGGCAAAAGGCAGTGGCTGCATATCAGAAGGCAATAGATTTGGATTCCGGCCTGTTGGAAACGCAAAATAATCTGGCAACACTATATTTAAAGCAGGGAAACTATGAGAAGGCACTTATCGGTTTTGAATTTCTGGCCAAGCAGGAGCCGTTCTCGCCGGTGATCCAAAATAATCTGGGTACGGTTTATCAAAAATGGGGACAACCCCAGAAGGCGCTGGAGTATTTTCAAAAGGCGCTGGAAATTGACCCCTCATTTGCCGAAGCGCAGCTTAACCTGGGCATAGCTTTTGCCGTTCAGGGGAAGATTGAAGAAGCCTTGCGCCAATATCAACAGACACGCCTTTTGTTGCCCAATTCTGCTGAGGTTTATTACAATTTAGGGCAGGCTTATTTCATTCTGGGAAAGAATAAAGAGGCTAAAGAAGCTTATCGGCAGGCTTTAAAGATTAATGCGCAAATGGGGCAGGCTTATTTCGGATTAGGGCAGTTGGCCGCTTTGGAAAAACGATACGCCGATGCGGTCAAAGCCTATCGGGAAGCGATTTTATTGACTCCGGAATGGGTGGAGGCGTATAACGAACTGGGGAATATTTACTATTTGACCGATGACTATAATGAGGCGCTGGAAATTTACCGCCAGGCGCTGAAACTTGATCCGAATGCAGCTAATATTTATAATAATTTGGGGTTAGTCTATGCCGCAATGCAGCAATATGAGCAAGCGATCCAGGAGCATCGGAGGGCGCAGGAGTTAGACCCTGAATCTCCGGTTGCCTATAATCACTTGGGGTATATCTATCTGCGCCAGTTGAAGCAGCCTAAAGAGGCGTTAAAATATTTTCAAACCAGTTTGGCGGTAGCTCCCGATCAGGAGGATGTGGAGTATTTACGGAAGACGGTAAGCGATTTGGAAAAGGTAAAGTAGTACACGATTTTATAAATAATTAAGTTTATGCTGTCATAGCTCAGCAGCCTTATCGCCGAAGCAATCTTGGACGCACGCATGGAGATTGCTTCGCTTAAGCTCGCAATGACGCCTACAAAATAATCTTGGGTATTTATAAAATCGTGTAATAGTTAAATAAATTCACTTATTTCCCTGTCATCTCCTTAACGGTAGCTATCAACACCTCAGCTAGTTTATCCTGGGGAACCTTGCCCATTATCTGGCCGTGTTTGAAGAGCAGTCCCTCGCCTTTGCCACCGGCGATTCCTGCATCAGCCTGACGCGCCTCTCCCGGCCCGTTGACGGCGCAGCCCATAACCGCCACTTTAAGCGGGGCTTGGATTTGGGCTAGTTCACGCTCCACCCGCTGAGCGATGGGGGTTAAATCAATCTGGCAGCGTCCACAGGTGGGGCAAGAGATAAATTCGATGCCTTCCCGCAAATGCAGGGATTTTAGAATTTCAATCCCTGCCCGCACCTCTTCTAGCGGAGGAGCGGTCAACGAGACCCTAAGCGTATCGCCGATGCCTTCGGCTAACAAGATTCCCAAGCCTACGGAAGATTTGATCGTTCCGCTGAAAGCGGTGCCGGCTTCGGTGATACCGAGGTGTAACGGATAATCGACGGTCTGCGCTAATAAGCGATAGGCTTCCACACAGGTTAGGACATCGGAGGCTTTTAACGAGACTTTTATCAGATCGAAATTCTCTCGCTCCAGAATCCTGATATGGCGCAAAGCGCTTTCCACCAAGGCTTGAGGACTGGGATAACCATATTTCTCCAATAAATCTTTCTCCAGCGATCCGGAATTGACTCCGATCCGAATCGGTATTTTGGCTTGCTTGGCACAGCTTACCACCGCCCTAATCCGTTCGGTTGCGCCGATATTGCCCGGATTGAGACGCAGTCCGTCCACTCCCGATTCGCAGGCGATCAAAGCCAGACGGTAATCGAAGTGGATGTCGGCGATCAGGGGAAGGGAAATAGCCGCTTTGATTTGGGCAAGCTGCCGGGCGGCTTTTTCATCCGGCACCGCCAGCCGGATAATCTGACATCCGGCGGCGGCTAATTCCTGAATCTGATCTATTGTGGCAGGCGCATTTCGGGTATCGGTCTTAGTCATGGACTGGATAGAGATGGGGGCATTGCCTCCGACAGAAACATTTCCTACGCTTATAGATTTAGTCGAGCGCCGTTTAATCAAGGTATATTTTTGATTGGACATAATGGATCTAGTTTAGCATGTTTTTATCAAAATAAAAAAGGGAGATCTTTTATAAAAGACCTCCCTTTTTATCTTAAAAATTTAAAATCAGCTTTTTTTGTTTTTCTTTTTAAGTCCCAGCAAGCCGACTAAACCCGATCCCAACAAAAGCATACTGGCGGGTTCGGGAACGACAGCATTTGTTGGTTCAGTACTATAAAAACTCCAGGCCCGGATATCGTGATCACTGCTTGCCGCCCCGGTAGCGGAAGTAAAGCCAAGATACACCTGATCCGTTCCTAAATTAGACATTATACCGTCAACAGGAAATATGAGACCTTGAGAACCCGGTTTTGTGTTGTCCCTGGACAAGAAAATTTCCAGCAATTCGGTTTGGTTATCATAATCAAACCAAACATTACGAACGATTCCGTCATCTACGGGATTAGTGATATAGATTTTATGTAAGGAAGCCATATTTCCATTAATATTAACGCCGACATGATTGTAATTTTGTCCATCCCATTCAGTATTTTGCCAGGTATCGACTTCAATCGCAAAACTGGGAGATATTCCTTTATAACCGATGCCGCCGCCGCCGCCGCCTAATTGAGTAGCGCTTAAGGGTTGCATGACAAATGCTAACCCATCAGCTCCGTCATTATAATTATTAGTAATTTGAAATTGGAAAGAACCGCCGAAAGAGCCTATTCCCAAAGATACCGGATTGGTTAAAAAAGCGCTACCTGCCTGGCTTAGCCTATTGGTTAACCGTAAAACCGTACTTCCGTTATAAACTACCGGAGAAGAATTAATTGTAGCGGCAGAACCGTTTAAAGTAAAATCCGATAAATCGGAAAAATCAGTATACTCGACGGTTACGGCTCTGGCCATTTGGGTGTTTAGCCCTACTACCAAGACTCCTAAGATTAAAAAGCACCATTTTTTCGTAAATCTTTTCATTTTAGCCCCCCCTGCTGAAATATTCAAAATTTATGGTATCCATTTATGTCAGTATAAACATAATAACTACGTTAACATTTTTTTTTGCTAGTGTCAAGTAAAATCTTAAAATATATTTCTTTGACAGGATTAACCGGATGGACAGGATAACTAATTTATTTTTTAATCTTGTAAATCCTGTTTATCCCCTCTAAATAATTTCCTCTTAATTTGTTAATTTTACAGATTGACGAATCACGATTCATGAGCAGCTTAAGTATATTTCTTTCCCAGCAACAAGGCCAGAATCGCCTTTTGCACCGGCAGACGGTTTTGCGCCTGCTCGAAAATAATGGAGTGCGGCCCATCGATGGCTTCAGAGCTGACCTCTTCCCCGCGATGGGCAGGCAGGCAGTGCATCAACAACGCATCGGGTTTAGCCAGATTCAAAAGTGCACTATCGATTTGAAAGCCCTGGAAGGCTGTTAGCCGCTGTCCCTCTTCACCTTCCTGTCCCATACTGGTCCAGACATCGGTATAGAGGACATCAGCGTCCTGAGCGGCTTTGCGCGGGTCATGCTCCAGTTCCAGGCGGCAATTGTCAGCCATTTTCGAAGCCTCCACCATAATTTCCGCTTTCGGTTCATATCCTTTTGGGGTGCATACCGTCAGATTAATGCCCGCCACCGCCGCTCCATACAGCCAGGAATGGGCGACGTTATTGCCGTCACCAATGTAAGCCGCCTTCAACCCGGCCAATTTGCCCCTTTTCTCCCGGATGGTGAACATGTCGGCGATAATCTGGCAGGGATGCAGCAAATCGGTCAAGCCGTTAATTACCGGAATAGCGGCGTAACGCGCCAATTCCTCTACATCGGATTGGGCAAAGGTGCGGATCAGTATCCCATCGACATAGCCGGATAATATTCTGGCTGTATCGGCTAGCGTTTCGCCCCGTCCCAATTGAATGTCATTACCGTTAAGATAGATCCCCTTGCCGCCCAGTTGATACATCCCCACCTCGAAGGAGATGCGCGTCCGGGTGGAGGCTTTGAGAAAGATCATGGCTAAAGTCTTGCCTTGTAATGGTGTATAAGGGATACCCCGCTTCTGCTTATCCTTGATTTGCCCCGCCAGTTGCCAGATTTCCTCTAATTCCGCAAGCTGTAAATGTTTGATACAGATTAAATCTTTATGTTGCATGATATTTTCCCTTAACCTAGTACTTATGTCTTATAACCGCGGGATAGCCCACCCTACTTTTTAAATTCCATTAATTCCGCCCGTCCTTCGCTGATTAAACAATAGCCGCCCATCCGCTCTTTCCAGGCCGGCAGAATAATCAAACGTTTCCCGTCCGGATATTCCCGGTTGTTCGGGGTATGAATATGCCCGCAAACCACCAAATCGATTCCGGACTGGAAATATTTTTGCAGGAGTTGTTCATCGATCGGCGGTTGACTATAGAATTTGTTGCCGTTGCTGCGCCGGCTTTTAGTCCTTAGGTTAAGCGCTACAGTGTTGGCGATAACGCCGGGGACAACGGCATCCAGGCAGCGGAATAGCGGCCAGGCTAAACGTTTATATAAGGTATATCCCCGGTCTTTATTCCAAAGATCATCCCCGTGAGTGAGAAATAAGCGTTGACCTTCAAGCGTTAAGCGGGCGCCGTCTCCCCAATAATTAATACCCCGGTTGGATAAATAATCTTTATTGAGTAAAAAATCACGATTGCCGGTCAATATCCCGACAAAATTGGCGGCAGCGATTGCACTTAATTTTTCAAATAGCGGCTGATACTTTTTCTTTAATACCTTATTGTTAGTCCAATAATCGAACAAATCCCCTAATATGTACAGACTGCCCTTTTGTTCCCGGACAAAGTCCAGAAAGGCGAAAAAAGTCTGCCAGGTTATCGGGTCGGCCTCAGGTTCCAGATGAACGTCGGCAACGAGAAAATGTTTACCCAAGCCAATCCTCCTTAATGGACAATGGATAATGGATAATAGATAATGACTTTCTCATTATCTATTATCCATTGTCCATTATCAATTATTTCAAATATTCCTTCTGCACCAACTGCATATCCTCCCAGACCTCGCGCTTCATGTTGGGATTGCGTAACAGAAAAGCCGGGTGGAAGGTGGGCATAAGCTTTGCCCCTTGATAATCGTGAAAACGGCCGCGTAGTTTGGAAATCGGCGCTTTGGTTTGCAGCAGGGTGTGAGCGGCAAAGGTGCCCAGGGCGCAAATCAAAGCCGGTCTGATAACCTGCAACTGCCCAAGTAAAAACGGCTCGCAGGCAATGATTTCATCCGCTTCCGGGTTGCGGTTTTCCGGGGGACGGCATTTGACGATATTGCAGATATAGACGTCGCTGCGTTGTAAGCCGATAGCCTCGATGATTTTGGTCAACAACTGTCCGGCGCGTCCCACAAAGGGCAAACCTTGTATATCTTCATCCGCCCCAGGCCCTTCGCCGACGAATACCAGCCGCGCCGATGGATTGCCGTCGCCAAAAACGATATTTTTCCGTCCCGCCGCCAATTTGCAGCGTCGGCAATCACCCAGTTCCAGGCGTACCTGCTCTAAGGTCTTTTCTTCAAAAAGCTTATTGTCCAAAGCTATTCCTTCCAGGCCGAATTCCTGCTGGTACTTTACCTGCGCCTTGACCTGGGAAATTACTTCCAGCAATTCATCGGACATGTTTTTTTATGGGCTGAGGGCTGAGGACTGAGGACTGAGTAATTACCCTGCCCTTGCAAAGCAAGGTTTTGGCTTTTCCTCAGTCCTCAACACTCAGTCCTCAGCACTTATCCTCCTCCGGTCTGCAAACCTTCAAATAATTGCACCACTTACAATCGCCAAGATGCTCATTTTGGGGGAAATCCGCCTCACAGGCGATATTTTGCTGCTTATCTTTAAGCAGCCCGGTCATTTGCCCGATGCTTTGCAAAATCTGCTCTTCAATCTCCTGACAGATTTTCGGGACAAGCAGCAAAATATTCAAACGATCGTCAACAAGATTATACTCTATTATTTTGCAATTGTTAAGTTCTATTCCCCAACGTTTTTGGACATAAAGGGCATAACAAGCCATTTGAAAATCGACATCCGGCCCGTTTTTACCGGTTTTCCAGTCATAAATGTATATCTGCGCACCCTTGCGGCAGCAAAAATCCAGCTTAACATAGATTTTATTGGCCTCTATTTCAAAAGAGGCTAAATTTTCTATCTCCAATATATCCTGCTTCGGCCAATAAAAAATACTCAGGAAAGTAGGCGAAAGGAAAAAATTACTCAGCGCATATTCTGCCGTTTCCGCTATCTGCTGCCATTGCTCCTGGGTTACCTGAGTTTGATATTCATGTTCGAAAAGAGCGCAGGACTTAGGGTCTTGCCGGTAATGCCCTTCCCTGGACAGGCGAAAATCCGTCCGCATCGATTTACGCGTCAAATCCAAAATATCTTCCAGGGGAAGCGGGCTGATTCCTTTGCTGAGATTGTCCAGCACCCTTTGCAGACACTTATGTACCACGTCTCCAGCCCACATCCAGCGGTTCTTTAATTGTTTCAGGATGTAGATTTCCCTGGTTTGTGCCGGGACGTCCGGCTCCCAGCCGCCCCAGCTTGCATAATAATGGTAATAATATTTGCGCCGGCATTCATTGAAAATATCATAACGGCTTTTAGACCAGGAAAATTCGTTGGTTAGTTTAGACATAATCTTTCAAATAACTGGACAATTAGCATAAATTGCTATATAATTTAATATAGTTAGTTGATATGTATGGAACTTAATTGCCTTGTCGAATCAAGAACAAAAAATATTCTAAGAATTTTGAGAGGGGAAAATGGTCTGTCCCTATTGCGGCCATAAAAACGACGCTAACGCTGAGATTTGTTCTTTGTGCAAACACTCCCTTACCCGCTATAAAAACCGCTGGATTAGATGGGTGATATTGGCAACCTTGGGCGTCTTTTTAATCGTTACCTTGTATGCCATCAATTATTTCGGGGAACAAGCCGAAATTAAAAAGGAAAATGTACAGATAGAAATATTATCGTCCGCTGGTTACCGCACCCGCTCTTCCGACATGGTCGTGGAGGGACGCATCCGTAATGTCCACAAGGAAAAATTAAGCGGGGTATATGTTATTGTTTCCTGGTCTGATAAAAATAATACTATTATGAGCGAACAAAAGGAAAAAATCGCCCTCGACCCGCTTCTTAGTTATCGTACCGTTGCCTTCATAGTCAAAACGCCGTATAAAACAGGGATGGAAAAGTACGACATCGCCTTCGAATTAAAAAACGGCACGGTCTTACTAGCCCAAGACCTGAGCGCCGAATACCGCAAGAGTTTCCCACCCCCGGAAGAAAAATAGCCAGTAAGCGAACGGTAGCACAGGCATCTTGCCTGTGATGTGGGCAACGCCCACACAAAAACGGTGCAATGACTGGAAGTTGTGGGTTAACTCAGAGCCTCCATGCTATGCCGCATCACAGGCTGGAAGCCTGTGCTACCAATCAGTCCATATAAAACAAAAGAGGGGTTAGCTAAACGCTAGCCCCTATTAAATTGGAGCGGGCAACGGGATTCGAACCCGCGACACCAAGCTTGGGAAGCTTGTACTCTACCAACTGAGCTATGCCCGCCTCTATATATGCTAATCTAACCACATCTTACAAAAGTCTGCCCTGTTTGTCAATCATTTTCCCCAAGCTGTTGCTTGAAACTTATTTGAAATACCAGCAGGCTCAGAGGGTTTCGGCTTGATACCAATTCGCTATCAATGATTAATGTAGAGCGGGAGTTCATCTCCCGCTTGCAGGTGCTGCGAACGGGGGATAAACCCCCGTGTTACGAATTATTCTTCAAAGTTTGACAGCGAATTAGTATAAGATTGCTTCGGCGATAAAACTGCCTCGCAATGACACTCATTAAGCCAACAATATTGGGGAGCAACCCCGCCCAGACTGATTAATCCTTTTTCATCTTACAGGGCGGCTTTTCATCGTCCCTATCATGGCCGCCGGGAGACATAATGCAGGCTTTCTTTAAGCCTTCGGCCAGTTTGGTTTGCTCTTCGGTTAAAACCTCTCTGGCTTTTACTGAAGCCTGGAGACAGTTTTTCATGGTTTCCGCCTTCAATTGGCTGATCTTGTCAACCTTGGCATCAATTTCCGTCAAATCAGGTTTTTTCGCATCCAGCAGGGCATTTAATTCCAGCTTCAAAACATCTACTTCCGCCATATTATGAATTTTTACCTTCCTGGACGCCAGTTGTAATTCTTTCATTTTAGCGACTTGTTCGTCGCTCAATCCTAACGCCTCTTTATTGTCAAGATAAAAACCGGCGCATTCTTTGCGTTCACAGGGCAGGCAACCGCTTTCTCCCTCTCCCATTTCCATCTGTTTGTCTTTGCAGTGTTTGGCCGATGCGATCATAACGCCTGTTCCGACAAGCAATATAACCGCTCCCGTTAAGCCTAAAATCATTTTTTTCGACATCGTTTTCTCCTCCTGAATTTTATGTCTTTAAAGGTACTTGCTCAAATCATTAATCCATTCGCCGGTAGCAGACCTAAAGGTCTGCGCTACATACTTTTTGCGGAAGCTTTTAGGCCGATTCCCGTTCGGTTACAATACGCAGTTTTTTCATCGCTTCAAACCAGGGTTGCAGTTTCTCTCCGATTTTACCGAAAAATCGGCCGAAGTTCGAAATCGAAAGTTTTTCATTAGTCTGGCTGACACCGGAAAAACTCACGCCGAATTCCGCGGCCAACTGATTTACATCCTGGGTATAATCGCCGTCCGGCTTGGCGGGGCCTGCGGCCAACAAAATATTTCCGCCGTTATCCCGGAAACTGTTTATCGCCTCCAAATCATCCTCGGTAAACGTTCCTTTGGCATTCGCGCCGCCGTTTATAATCCACAGTTGATTGTAATCTTTTAAAATACCGGCAGTAAGCTCCGGGGTGGTGGCTTTATCGGTAACCGTTACTTTATAGGGATTATGCAACGCCTGACGAATATTCTGAGTAAAAGAATTCTTATCCATTCCCTTGTCTACATAGGTGTTATAAACCAGGACACTTTTGGTAACCTCTCCCGATGCCCGGTCCTCCAGCCATTTGGCCAGATTTTTGAGATAACTGCCGTTATCGTATTTGCCCGCTGAATTATTGGCAAATCGGGTCAAACCGGAATCAAAAACAACGCTGGTGCCCCCCTCGACATCCTGATGGAGGGCAATCATGCCTTTACCATCCGGGTCGGCCACCATTTGTAGGTCTTTCTGAGATTTATTCAGCACGGAACGTTCCCCGCCGGGTAAATTGTTGACTGAAGCGAAAACCGGACTGCCGGAATCAACATGCGGAACGAAAACAAAATATTTAAAGGTGTAGGCAAAAAAGAGTGTTCCCAAAAGACTGATGGCCATATAAAGAATAAAGACCCGCTTTTTGAACATCGACCACAATAAGAGCATGGCCGGAATAGCGGTTACCGGCCCGCCGATCATAAAGGCTAAAGCCGCCCCGTTATCCATAGTGCCGGACAAGGAGGTTTTAATATGGTAAACAATAGTGGAGCCGCTGACCTGATGCAGGAACAGGGGCACGCTACCCAACGTTACCCACAAAATATTCCAGTCATCGCCGGTGCCGAATAAACTAGCGATAAATTCCATCGGCATATAACGTCCGACAATGCTGCCGACAAAAAGACCTACCAAAACGTATTTCCCGATCATCCAGTTCATTTCCAGAAATTTAGCCCAGAAAATGATGAATTTGTTTTTGTATTTTCTGGCTACCCGGTTACTGAATTTCTCCCGGCAGGTGCAGCGCAAACGCTCATCGGCGTAATCGGCGTCATGGACATCCCCTTCCGGGATTCCCCCGTCGACGAAAAGATTTTGATCGTCTAAGTATTTTCGCATCGACCAGGTCAAAAGCCCGGCAAATACGCCCATGGAATAAGCGACAATCGTGCGCACCACCGCCCATTCTATCCCTAAATCGTTGACGGTTAAAAAGAAGGTGGTGGGACTCATCAGCGGGGCGGCAATTAACAAGGCCATCGACGGCGCCCAGGGCAAACCCGCAGCCACCAAGGTAACCACCGTAGTCAAAATACCGCAGGCGCACAAGGGGCTGAAAACTCCGATAAAAGCCGCCAGGAAGATCGCAGAAAAACCATAATTTATTAAGGTCTTGCGCAGGCGGATATGAAATTTATAGGTACGAATCCAACTGGCGACTAAAATACCAATCATAAAATAGATCAAGACATCATTGATCATCGCCAGAAATCCATGCCCGCCGAACAATAAATCCCAGAATTCCAACCCAAGAAGCTGTGTAAAGGATTTCCCCGCTAATGCGGCCTTGTCCCCCCCGTATGATACGCCAAAGTTCCAGACGTACCAGAACATCAGTCCCAGTCCGGCAGCCAGCATGATCAGCAGTGTCAGATTGATTGTTTTATGTTGTTTGTGATGAGTTGCGCATTGTTCCGCCATAATTACTCCCTGTGTATTAAGCTTAAAACCAGACAGAATAGAATACCGATTAAAACCGCGATCTTACCGTTAAAGGTCGGGCCTGCGGTAGAACTGGCCAGACCCCAATTATGCACTAATGCTGCCGCAAGGAGCATTCCCGTGATGGAAGTTCCGGCGTCTACATCGCCCTCCCCGGCTAAAACCATCTGGCGCAAAGGGCAACCGCCCAAAAGTACCGCGGCATAGCCTGTCAAAAACATGCCCCAGAAATTCCAGATGTGATCGAAATGCGATCCGGGCTGATCGAACATCCCCGGATTAAATTGGTTGGTGACAAGGGCGGTGATGAAGGCAAACATAATCATAAAAAAAACGCCGGTGAGCAGGCTTTTATCTTTTGCCAGAAAGAAGTTGCGCAAACCGCCCACAATACAAAAACGGGAGCGCTGCGCCAATCCGCCCAGGGTTAACCCCACGCCCAGAGAGATATACCAGGGGGCATAAATCGATCCCGATCCGCGGGTGGAAAACTGGATAAAACCGGGTTTTACCAGGAGGAAAACCAAAAGCACACCGGCTCCGATGGGAAGCAGCAAACCGTTGAGGGTCTTTTGCTCACCCGGATCGCCTAAGAAAAAGCCTTCCCGCATGAATCTTACGCCGACCCAAACCCCGGCCAGCAGGCCGACGACCCCGGCCAGAGTGGTTAAATCTCCGCTGGTCAGCCGATATACCAATTTCACCGGACAGCCCATAAACATGGCCGATCCGACGATAGTAAAGATTCCCAGGGTAAAGCTAATCAGGGGCGAGGCCCCGCCGCGGGCGGAAAAGCCTTTAGTGGACAAAGCCAGGATAAAAGACCCCAGCACAATGCCGATCAGCTCCGGGCGCAGGTACATCATGCGCACATTGGTATGCAGCCCCAAAGCCCCGGCGATGCCCTCCAGAAAGCAGGAGGCGCAAATTCCGGTGTTGGTGGGATTGCCCCAGGTTACCAACAAAATGCCCAAAATACCGAAAGCCATACCGGTTAAGATAATCATCCAGTTCAAACCGGGGGTGTTTTGCCAATATTTTTTAAACCAGGAAAGCATAAAAACCTTTCAAAAAATACAGAAGTCAGAATTCAGAATAATTTCCCTTCTGAATTCTGACTTCTTTCTAACTACTCACATCCCCCTGCCAGCCTTCGTTGCAGGTAATAAAACGCCCTTAATGTATCATTATAATCCGGCTGTTTGGTGATCTCATCCTTTTTCAACTCTTCTACCGCACTGCGTACCAATACCTTTAATTCCGGGCCGATTTTATCGAGGCTTTTTCTGTCGACAAAATCCGGATTAAGCTCCACCGCTTTGGCATATGTTCTGATGCTTTTGGGCATGTCGCCCTTGGCAAGATATGCCCGCGCCAGATATAGATGGGCAAAGGATTCTTTGGCATCCAGGGCCATCACACCCTCGGCTAAGGTTATCACCTGATCGTAGTCTTTGGCCTCCAGCAGGGTTTTGCTTTTATCCAGGGCGGCTTGAATTGCCGGGGGACGCGGCGGCGGTTTCTGGGCGGCGATATTCTCCCGCACGGAAACCGGATTCACCAGGCTGCGTTGTTCTATTACCTGTGTGGAACGGAAATAAAACATACAGATGATGCTACAAATTATGGCCGTTACCCCTGCACAAGCCGCTTTATCCAGCCAGGATTGCCATAAAAAGGCTACTCTTTCCATAATTGTACTCCGATTACAATGGATAATTGTAGCGCGGGGTTCATCCCCCGTTTCGAGAGACTGTGTCGCAATTTAGCGGGCGCCTACGCCCGGATGAGTGTGAGTACACACCTGAAACATCCATCGAAGCGAGAGACGGTAGCACAGGCATCTTGCCTGTGATGCGGGCAAAGCCCGCACAGAAACGGCGCAATTACTGGAAGTTGTTGGTTAAATCGAAAGCTTCCATGCTATGCCGCAAACACAGGCTGGAAGCCTGTGCTACCAAGTTCGATGTTTCGGCGTGTCCTCACGCCGAAATTATTCAGGGATAACGTTGCCTTATTTTTTCACTTCCGCAGGCTTTCCAGGCGCTTCCTCGGCGTCATAAGGAGCCATCCCCACGTTTTTAGCCATGTTGCGCAACACGTCGTAATCGGTGTCCAAAGCCTCTTCGTATCCGTCGATCATGGCCGCTTTGGTGATGTTAAGCACCTCACCGCTACGCAGATACCCGCCCTTATCCCATTCAAAGCCTTCCACCACCAACCATTCCGGATCCATCTTGGCCAGATCGTTCTTGGTTAACCCCAGAAGAGCCTTCTTAACCTGATTGACCAAATCCGCATCGGTTTCCTTGGTGGCGGCAAATGTACAATAAGGAGCCGGTTCACTTTCGGCGATAATCTCGAAATCCTGTTCCTCCGGAGTATATTGATCGCCGTATTTAATCTTTCCGGTTTCAGCCAGATGGATTAAATCCAGCATGGGAGCGGCACCGGCGTCGTAAGCGCCCGCCTGCACATTATAAATAGCCTTTTCATGCTTGTTGGCGCCCCAGGGAATGGCATAATACATACCGCTTTTCACGTCATCGGGATTAAATCCGGCTTTGAGCATCAAATCATATTGTACCAGAAAGCCGAATGGAGCAAACTGCGGCCCGAAAGCAAATTTTTTGCCCTTCAAATCTTTTAAAGTTTTAATCGGGCTACCCTTGCGGACAACCACCGTTCCAGAGGTAAAGCGTCCTTTCGGCCCTCTCTTTTCCCCGGCAATCATTTGTATATCCATATCGTGCTTCATCTGGATATAAACCAGTGAATTTACTTTGAAAACCTGAATCCCGAATTTTTTTACATCCTCGTCCGCTTCATAGGTATTCATCGGGTACATATGAATCTTGTAACCCAATTTCTGCCCGATATAAACGGCGGAAGCGGCAAATCGCTCGATAGTTTCCTCTTTACTGTTACAAATCAAATAGCCGACTTTTAAGATTCCTTTGGTCGGCTTCGGTTCCTCCACCTTAGCCGGCTGTTCTTGCTGCGCCTGATTCTTCATTTGTTCGCAGCCGGTTGCGGCCAAAATCAAAGCCAATATGATTGATCCAACCATTTTCAACCTTTTGAACATGCACTTCTCCTTTCATAAAAGATGACAAGATTACTATATCAAAGAGAAAAACACTCGGCACTTAATTCCGTTTATTGCCAAAAAATCAATTTTTTTCTTGCCTTACCGAAGGGAATATAAGAATATAATATAATTGTAAGCTAGTCAAGGCTCAAATGACCTCTAATGTTAACGCCTTACATTTGCCTGCTAGCTTTCGTAGTTCCAGCCCTTAAGGGCTGATCTTCCAGGGCTAAAGCCCTGGTACTACGGCAGGAAACGCCGATATGGGGAAACCTACTTTAATTGTGGGGGGAGATACACTTATGCAGTCTACACATAAAACGCAAAATGCGCAAGTGGTTTTAGAATTACTGCAAAAAATGTACCCGAACGCCGGCTGCACCCTGGATTTTACCGGCCCGCTGGAATTGCTTATCGCCACCATATTGGCCGCTCAATGTACCGATGTGCGGGTGAATATCGTCACCAAAGAATTATTTAAAAAATATCCAACGGTTGAACATTACGCCCAGGCCGATCCTAAAGAATTGGAGCAGGACATTAAATCCACCGGGTTTTATCAGAATAAGACTAAAAGCATTATCACCTGTTGTCGACAAATTATCGAACGTTATCAGGGGCAGGTGCCGTCTTCTATGGAAGCGTTAACCGCATTAGCAGGAGTAGGCCGCAAAACCGCGAATGTCGTCTTGGGAAACGCCTTCAATATACCGGGAATAATCGTCGATACCCATATGCGCCGGGTCAGCCAGAGACTAGGGTTGACAAGCAACGATGACCCGGTAAAAATCGAACGGGATTTGTGCGCCGTAATTCCTCAGATGGAATGGGTAATCTTCAGTCATCGTATGGTGGAACACGGGCGTAAAATCTGCATAGCACGCAACCCGCGCTGCTCTATTTGTCTGTTGGCGCCGCATTGCCGGTATTTTCAGAATTTAAATTCGGGAAAATAGATTTTCACCGCAGAAACGCGAAGAACGCAGAGAAAATAAAGAGCTTTAATGGGAAGGATTAACCGACGGCGAATGCTCTTCTTTTCGATTTAAACCCTAGGAAAATTTTGTCATTTTGACCCAATGAATTTGGGGTAAGTCAGGTCATTTTTACCATTTGAATTTAAGTTAAAAAAACTTTGTTTCGGCTGAAAAATGTCATTGCGAGTTTAAGCGAAGCAATCTCTCCGCACGCCTGGAGATTGCTTCGCTTAAGCTCGCAATGACGCTACGGGTCTCCTGTTGAGAATACTACCAAAACCTTGGCGCCCTTTGCGTCTCTGCGGTGAAAAAATTTTCTGTTTTGAAAGGTGATTATGGAAATCATTACCAGTCACATGAATGCGGATTTCGATTCCCTGGCCTCGATGGTGGCCGCATCCAAACTGCATCCGGAGGCCAAGCTGGTTTTTCTGGGGGCGATCGGGGAGAATCTGCGGCATTATTTGGCCCGCCATCCGGAGATAACGCCTGCCAAGGCAAGCCGGATCAATCTTGCGGACATTAAACGGGTGATACTGGTGGATACCAACCTGGGCGGGCATTTCGGCAACTTTGCCCAGGTATTTGCCAATCCCGGAATTGAAGTCTGTCTCTATGACCACCACCCCCGTTTTCAAAATAGCGTCAAACCTAAGGTGGAAATCATCCGCTCAGTAGGGGCGAATACCACTTTGATGGTGGAATTATTGCGCCGCCGCAAAATACCTATCTCGCCAATCGAAGCCACCCTCTATGCCATCGGCATTTATGAGGATACCGGCTTTTTAACCTTTAGTTCCACCACCAAAAACGACATGAAGGCCGCGGCTTATCTGTTGGATCGGGGCGCCGATTTGAGCCAGATTTCCGATTACATCCGGCACGAATTGAGCGGAGAGCAAATCGCCCTCTTAAATGATCTGATGCAGAACACCCAAAATATAGTCATCCACGATGTACAAATCGCCATCGCCGGCGCATCGGTGGAAAACTATGTCGGCGAAGTGGCGATTTTAGCCCACAAGTTGCGGGATATTGAAAACGCCGATGCCGTTTTCGTCCTGATAAACATGGAAAACCATCTGCACCTGATCGCCCGCAGCCGCAGAGCGGAAGTGAACGTCGGGGAATTGCTGAAAAACTTCGGAGGCGGGGGACACGCTACCGCCGCATCGGCGTCTATTAAGGATCTATCCATCAGTCAGGTACAGGAAAAGCTTTTGCAATTGTTAAGGGAACAAATCCCGCCGCAAAAGACCGCCGCCCAGATTATGACCTCCCCGGTCAAAACCGTTCTGGCAACCGCGACAGTGCAGGATGCTAAAACATTACTCATCCGTACCAATATCAATAACTTGCCGGTAGTCAACACCCAGAAAAAATTATTGGGAATCATCAACCGGCAGATCGTGGATAAGGCATTATCTCACGGCCTGGAAAATTATCCGGTGGCCGAAGTCATGCACTGCGAGGTGGAAACCGTCACCCTTCAGGATGGGTTGGATACCGTCAAACAGCGCATGATGGAGCGGCATCAGCAATTCCTGCCGGTTTTGCGGGATCATAAAATAACAGGCATCATCACCCGTACCGACCTTTTACGCGTCCTGCATGAACAATTCACCCCCGTACCCGGCCCCTTTGCTCCGGAATCCCTGCACAAAAAGAATATGAAGGGGTTATTAAGGGAACGCATCTGCCCGCCGATTTTGGATGTCCTGCTTTTGGCCGGGGAAGTTGCCGACGAGTTGGGCTTCGGTATCTATGTAGTGGGGGGTGCGGTGCGGGATATGCTCTTGCGCAAGGAAAATCTGGATGTGGATGTGGTGGTGGAGAATAATGGGATTCTCTTCGCCCGCCGCCTGGCCGATAAAGTCAAGGGGCATTTCCGCTCCCATGAGAAATTCGGCACGGCGGTAGTGGTCTTCCCCAGCGGGTTCAAGCTGGATGTGGCTACCGCCCGTACCGAGTATTATCAGCATCCGGCGGCCTTACCCATCGTGGAGCAAAGTTCGATCAAGCAGGATTTGTTCCGCCGCGATTTTACCATCAACGCCCTGGCAATTAAAATCAATGCCGGTGAATTCGGCGATTTGCTGGACTATTTCGGCGGTCAGCAGGATATGAAGAACGGCGTCATCCGGGTATTGCACTCCTTGAGTCTGGTGGAAGACCCGACCAGGGTTTTCCGGGCGATCCGCTTCGAGCAGCGCTTCGGCTTCCACATCGGCAAGCATACCCTGACCCTGATCAAAAGCGCGGTAAAAAAGGACATCTGCGCCATTTTGGACAGCAGCCGTTTGTTAAACGAGCTATCCCTGATCTTTCAGGAAAACGAGGTCTGCAAGGCCATCGCCCGGATGCAGGAATTCGACCTGCTCAAGTATATTCACCCAAGGTTGAAATTGTCCGCTAAGGATTTAGCAATATTTACCCAAATCAAAACCGTGCTGGACTGGTATAATCTGCTTTTTCTGCATCGATCGGCGGAACGCTGGATTCTCTTTCTTTTAGGGTTCGCCGATTTTCTCACCCTGGAGGAATGCCGGGAGCTTAACCAGCGCCTGGGACTAACCAATCGATACGCCCAATTGGTTATCAAATCCCATCAACTGGTCAAAACCACCTTACACCAACTTCAGCGGCAAAAAGACATGTTTCCCAGCCGGATTTACATTTTGCTGCATACCGTTCTTTTAGATATTTTACTGCTCATCTTGGCTAAAAGCCAAGCGCCCCTGGCCAGGCAAAGATTATCCCTCTACCTTACCAAATTGCAGCATAAGCATACTCTAATTGGCGGATGGGAATTGAAGGAGATGGGATTTCCCCCCGGCCCGATTTTCAGCCAGATCAAGGAAGAATTATTACATGCCCGGCTGGACGGGAAGATTAAGAGCAAAGAGGATGAGTTGAATTATGTGAGGGAGCGCTTTAAGGCTTGAGGGTAATTGTAGGGTGGGCTGTGCCCACCAAACTTTTGGTAGCGTAGAAATAGGGAGACCTTTTTGTTTTTGTTTACATCAGGAAAAATTCTTGAATTTCGTAGTCCCAGCCCTTCAGGGCTGAATTTCCAGGGCTAAAGCCCTGGCACTACGACTACGACGAGGGGAATATTTTTATGCTTCGCGGTGCCCTAATAATAACCTGAGTTCGGGATAACAAGCTTTTGTTTCCCCCTTTGGCAAAGGGGGATTAAGGGGGATTTTTATATGGTAATCTTCCATAAAAAAATCATATTTTTCAATAAAATACTGTATTTGAATAATTACTTAAGGTTGATT
>JACRJN010000033.1 GCA_016235675.1 Candidatus Schekmanbacteria bacterium | reverse complement strand
TGAGAGTGTTGACATATAGATAGAAATTGTTTTTTCGTTCGTAGTTCGTAGTCCCAGCCCTTCAGGGCTGAACTTCAGGGCGTTAGCCCTGCAATTATGACTCTCAATACTTTCGGCGCGTTCCATACGAACACACCTTTTTTGCAGCCCTAAGGGGGCTGAAAATACGTGGCTGAAGCCACGGGACTACGTTTTTAAATATAGAAATATCTATCTTTAGGTGAACACTCTCGTCAATCTCTTATGTTATAGTTTTATAGAGAGTAGCGCGGGGGTTCATCCCCCGCTTGCAGACGAACGTGTTGGGGATAAACCCCAACGCTACATCAAGCCTTGACAGCGAATTGGTATCAATCCCTTATGTTATAGTTTTAAATTGTCAACAGGAGAAACAGGGAAGAAGAAGTTTCAGCCCTTTACAAGTGACCGGGAAGGGGATATAATTTATTTCTTATATAAATAATATGGAAGGGTAAATATTATATCTCAACCAAATCAAAATGAAGGTATACTCTACGTGGTAGCCACTCCCATCGGGAATTTAGAGGATATAACGTTGCGTGCTTTGCGCATTCTTAAAGAAGTGGATTTAATCGCGGCGGAGGACACGCGTCGCACCCGTAAATTACTAACCGCCTATGATCTTCACACCCCGCTGATTTCCTATTATGCCCATAATGAGCGCCATCGCGGGGCCTATTTAATCGAACAGTTACAGGAAGGCAAAAATATCGCCCTGGTCAGCGATGCCGGAACCCCTGGAATCGCCGATCCAGGATATTATCTTTTGAAACTGGCCTGGGAAGCCGGGATTAAGGTTGTGCCTATTCCGGGCGCTTCGGTTATAACCGCCTTGTTGAGCGTATCGGGATTGCCGAGCGAGCGCTTTCGCTTCGAAAATTTTCTGCCTCCCAAAACAGGACAGCGCCGCAAGCGTCTGGAACAATTGAAATCCGAGGATTATACCCTGGTGGTTTTCGAATCCCCCTATCGGATAATCGCCTGCCTGGAGGATATGGCGGAGATTTTAGGCGAGCGGGAAATTGTAATCGGGCGGGAGGTTACCAAGCAATTTGAAGAATTTTTGCGCGGAACACCCTCCGAGTTACTTTCGATGATGAAGGGGAAAAACCCGAAGGGGGAATTTGCGCTGATTATCAGGGCCGAGGATGACTAATGTTCACACGAAGGCACAAAGACACAAAGAAAATATGAATTATGAATTTTTTCATCCTTCATAATTCAGCCTTTCCCCTCTGTGGCTTTGCGACTTTGTGTGAGAAAAAACTAAATTAACTATATGCCAAAAATAAATCTACCCAATAAACTTACTATATTACGTATTTTTATGGTACCGCTATTGGTAGTGGTGCTATTGACCAGATATAGCTTAAATCTGGCCGCCCTGATTTTTTCCCTGGCCGCTTTGACGGATTGGCTGGACGGTTATATTGCCCGCAGTACCGATCAGATTACAGATTTGGGGAAACTGCTTGATCCTATTGCAGATAAGTTGCTGTTGGCGGCGGCTTTCATTTCTCTGGTAGACATCGGACGCGCCCCGGCCTGGATGGTAGTGGTGATTGTGGGACGGGAATTGGCGATAACTGGGTTGCGCTCCTTAATCGCCAACAAAGGCATTATCATCGTCAGCAGCAATTTAGGGAAATATAAAACCGTCAGCCAGATTATCGCGGTTTTGCTGCTGATACTCAATCCCGTACCGCACCTCGGTCATATCTCTCTTTGGATTGCCTTGTTATTGACATTGGTCTCCGGAGTGGATTATTTTTTAAAGACTAAGGAAGTGATTTTGAGTTCGGAAGATAGGAAAATAGAAGACAGGAGTCAGAATTCAGAAAACAGAATGATTTAAATTTAGGCTCTTTATGGATTCCGGGGGCGTGAGCTTGTAGTTGCCCCATTTATGGGGCATCGCCACGTTAGATCACCTGATAAATCAGGCAACTACATTTCGGGGTATGAGGGCTTTACAATAAGTGGCGTAGAAATGTAGAAACTGGAGCAATAAATTTGTTCCGGCTGAAAAACGTTATTGCGAGGCAGAAAAAATTTTGAATTTCGTAGTCTAAAGCCCTTTAGGGCTGAACTTCCAGGGCTAAAGCCCTGGCACTACGGCTGACTCCTGACTCCTGTCTCCTGAGTTCTATTATTCTTTCGGCAGGTAAATAAACTGCGGCCTGACTTGATAACCGGCAACGGGATAAAATCTGTCATCTTCCAGGGGGAATATAGTTTCTGCCCGATAATATCCCTTTTTGACTAAATCCAAAGGCAGGAAATCAGGCATTCCAAGCTGTCCATTATCCGTTTTGACCTGATCCAGAATAATCGCGCTGTAACGGCGGCTGCGAATATTATCGGCCAAATCCGGAGGCAAATCACTAATCAGCATAGCATCGTAGAGCGCCATATCGTGCATGGTCATTTCTTTGCCAGCCATGATGCTATAGTAAGGATGGGAGGCTACCAATACCGGGCCGGGAAAAGCGGCAATCCTTTTGAGTAAAATCTCTCCGGCTGTTTTATCCTGTGCGTTGGGCGCCTGATGAAACGGTTTGTAGGCGAATAAGCCGAATTGACAAAGCACTAACCCGGCGATCAGATAGCGCCAATACGCTTTGCAGCGCTGCGCTTTATCCCAAATCAAGCCGGTCAGGAGCGGGGCAAAATAGCAGAGGGTAAGGAAGGAATTGGTATAGCCGCCGTCTTTAGAACGCATCATGATGCTGGAGAGAAACCCGGCAAAGAAGGCACGCGTCCAGAAAAAGGGCAGCCCATTTTTAAATTTATTTATAATTTCATAAAGATACCACCCGGTGATTAAAGCCAGGATAAAGGGCAGATTAAATTTTAAATCCGGTAAAAAGATCTCGAAAAAGTACTTAGGTTTAAATTTGTAAGCCTTTAAAATTTTGTAGGTATAGAATAAAAACCAGCCGTGGCTAAAATAATTTGCCATCCAAATTCCCACCCCTGAAAACAGGCAACAACTAAGCAGAAAAATCAAAGACTTTTTCCGGTGGCTGAAAAAGATGGCCGACCCTGCCGCGATTATAAATATCGGCGCCGATTGCTTGCTGAAAAAGGCTAAGCTAAAAACCCCGGCGGCGGCGTATACACCCCAAACTGTCGCCAGATAATAGCGTAAAAGATAAAAGCCGAGAACCAGTAAAAATAATTGAAAAGTATCTACGCGTACTATGTCCATCCAGGTGCCGGTAAAGCGGTAGGAAGCCAGGAAAAATCCGGCGGAGATTAAGGCCGTTTGGGAGTTATTGGTTTCCCGCTTGATGATGCGATAAAGCAGCCAGGTGCAAAGTAAGGAAGACAGGATAGAAACCAGGCGCCCGGCCAGGAAATTGACCCCGGTAAAGTTCATGACCAGCGCCACGACATAAGTATAGAGGGGGGTATAAAGATAGGGGATGAATTCGGCTGAAGGTGCGGAATATAAGGCTTTGCCTTGGTAAATGTGCAGGCTGTTGGTAAGCAGCGCCCCTTCCATCCACTCCAGTTCATAGGGATAAAAAAGACGCAAAGAGACGGTAAACAAATATAATAAGATATAACCTGCCGCGATAATGCTAAGCCCCAGGGATAAGTAATCAACCTGCTTGGTCTTAAAATTCATTTAGCCCCTTTTTATAAATTCCCCGAATTGCGCCAGCATATAATCAATCATCTGATTATTCAGGCCGGGATAGACTCCCACGAAAAATACCCGTTCCATAACCTGATTGGTAACGGCTAAATCCCCGATTACCCGGCAGCGGATATTTTTATAGCCCGGCTGTTTGAGAATGTTTCCGGCGAAAAGCCGGCGCGTTTGAATCTGGCGCTCTTCCAGGAAGCGCACCAGATCATGGCGGCTAAAGGCTGCCTGAGGCTTGACCATAATCGGGAAGGCAAACCAGGCAGGAGCGGCTTTGCTATAAGTTGTGGGCAAAGCAAGAAAATCCTGATAACCTGATAGCCCTTGATATAGTTGATTAAAATTTTGATTGCGGCGGCGAATGAAATCGGGCAGTTTCTTTAATTGCTGAATCGCCATAGCGGCCTGAATATCCAAAGGCTTCAGATTATAACCGATATGGCTGTAAATATAGCGATGATCATATCCTTCGCTCAGCCCCTCGATTTTCCAGTCGAAACGCCGACCGCAGGCGCCCATGGCGTCATTCTGATCCCAGGGGCAGAAACAATCCCGCCCCCAGTCTCGCAAGGAAAGCATAGCCCGGTAGAGGGTAGTATTGTCGGTAGCGGTCGCCCCGCCTTCTCCCATGGTGATATGATGGGCCGGGTAAAAGCTGAAGGTGGCTATATCGCCGAAAGTGCCGGCTTTTTGACCGTTAAACTCCGCTCCCAGGGCGTCGCAGCAATCTTCGATCAGATACAAGCCCCGCTCTTGGGCAAAGTCATAGATTGCAGCAATATCCGCCGGATTGCCCAGGGTATGGGGAACAAATACGCCCCGCGTTTTTGCCGAATATGCCTTTTGAAGTTCGGATACCCGCAGGTTATAAGTCCCCTCGTCACAATCGACCAATACTGGAATCAAATTGTTCTGGATGATGGGCGCGAGAGTAGTCGGGAAGGTTACGGCGGGGGTAATGATTTCATCCCCGTCCAGCAAGCGGTTTTCTAACAAAGGCGATTTGAGGGCGGTTATCGCGATTAAATTGGCGGAAGACCCGGAATTTACCAACAGCGTTTTTTTCAGCCCGGTAAATTGAGAAAAATCCTTAGTAAACTGCTGATCCTCTTTACCCAAGGTCAGCCAGAAATCCAGCACGGAATTAACCATGGCCGACATTTCCTGATCGTCATAAACCCGACCGGCGTAGCTGATTTTACTCTGCCCTGGTATAAAAGATTTATTGGCGTGGGTAAGTTGATAGTATTCTTTGACTTTTGCCAGAATTTCCTGACGGATTTTTTCTGCGGATTCCTTGTTGTTGCAGGCGCTCATTTTCTGATCCTTTATCGGTAGGGTGGGCTGTGCCCACCATTATTCGGGTGTTTAATCTGAAAATGTAGCGCAGGGTTTTAGCCCTGCTTATGGGGTGGCTTTGGCGGGCACTCCGGAGCAGACCTAAAGGTCTGCGCTACGTTAAGTGAACAGTATTGTGACTAAAGCCACGGGACTACATTCTTGAGAACAAGCCGTAGTGCCGGGGCTTTAGCCCCGGAAGATCAGCCCTAAAGGGCTGGAACTACGGAATTCAAGAATTCGATGTTTCGGTGTGAGGACACACCCGGAAATTGGTGGGTACAGCCCACCCTACAAACGGTTTTGATTTTCCCTTGCCCAGGCAAACGTCTTCTTTAAGCCATCTTCCAGACCGACTTGCGTCTTCCAGCCTAATAGCTCATAAGCCTTGCGGCATGAACAGTAAAAGTGCAGCGCTTCGCCGGGGCGATAGGGCAGTTTACCAAAAAGAGGAACCAATTGGCTGTCGCTGATTTTGATCGCGGTATTTACCACTTCCTTAATCTGATACTCAATCCCGTTACCCAGGTTAATGATCTCTCCGATGGCGGCAGGAGAGAAAGCCGCAAGCAGATACCCCCGCACAATATCATCGACATAATTTAATTCCCTGGTCTGTTCCCCCAGGGTCAGGGCCAATTTGCCTCCGTGAAGGCATTGCTTAACCAAAGCCGGTATCAACATAGTTCCGGCGGTTTGCATCGGGCCGTAGGTCAAAAAGGGGCGCAGGGTGACAATAGGCAACCCTTGGGTTTTGTGCAGCATTTGACAATAATGGGTAGCCGCCGCTTTGCTGAAAGAATAGGGGGAAACCGGAGCCTCCCGTTGAGTTTCCACGAATGGAGCCTCGTTTACGCCATATTCTTCACAGGTGCCGGTATTGATGAAACATGAAAAGGATGTGTCCTGCAAAGCGTTCAAAAGATTGACCGTGCCCTGGAAGTTAACGGCCATCATGGCGGGTAAAAGCTCAAGGGAACGGTTGATGTCCGTTTTAGCAGCCAGATGAAATATTATCTGAGGATTAATCTTTTTTACATCATGCATCAAACCGGCTGCATTGGTTATGTCCGTCGGGAATATTTGTATCCGGTCAATAATGTCGGACAGTCGCCAAAGATCACTGTGAGGGCGGACGATTACGTTGACCTTCGCTCCCAAACGCACCAATTCCCTGGTCAGATGGGAGGTAATAAATCCACCCGCTCCGGTTACCAACACCGGTATTTCCGACCAGTTATTACTCACTGTCTGCCGCCTTGGAAAAATTCGCGATACCAATCAATAGTTTCCCTCAGCCCCCGATCCAACGTATAATCAGGCGCCCAGCCTAAAACCTTGCGGGCTTTGGCTGCCGATAAGTATTGATGATAAATCTCGCCCCTGACTTCGTTTTTAACGATGGGAGATAAATCTTCACGCCCCATCAATTGCAAGATTTTATTAGTCAAATCCAGCACGCTCATCTGGATTTCGTTGCTGAAGTTGAAGGATTCGCCATACAGCGATTTCTCCACCATCTTTTGTGCCAGAAACAGGTACGCTTTAACCCCGTCCCTGATAAAAAAGTAATCCCGGATGTAACTGCCGTCGGATCGGATAATCGGACGCTCATTGAAGAGAATGGAACGGATGGTGCCCGGCACGATGCGGTTGAAATTCAAATCCCCGCCGCCGTAGAAATTGCCGCATCTTGTAACGCAGACCGGCAGTTTATAGGTCTGATAGTAGCTTTGGGCGATCAAATCGGCGCAGCTTTTGGAGGCATCATAAGGATGACGCCCCTCCAGCGGTGTAGTTTCGGTATAAGGCAGTTGCTTGCTGTCCCCATAAGCCTTGTCGCTGGAGGCCATCACGATGCAGCGCACCAAGGGATTACGCCGGCAGGCTTCCAAAAGCTTCCAGGTACCCTCGATGTTGGCGGAAAAGGTGGACAGCGGGTTGCGGTTGGCAATGGTGACGATGGTTTGGGCAGCCAGGTGAAACACCGTGTCGATTTCGTATTCGTTGAGGGTGCGCTCCAGCAGGTCGTAATCCTCGATTTGACCGCGTACCACTTTTATTTTATCGTAAGCACCCAATCTGATCAGGTTGGATTGAGGCAGCCAGTCCCGGATCAGGCCGGTAACATTAGCCCCCTGCCGGATCAATTCATCTGTCAGCCAGGAGCCTAAAAGCCCGGTGCAGCCGGTTACAAAGACGTTGCGGTTTTGCCAATAGTTGTTCATGTTTATTCCTTCCACAGTTTCCACTCCGCTTTGCCGGATTCCCAATGCTGGCAAAGCAATTCCATGTCGCGCAAGGTGTCCATGCACTGCCAGAATCCGTCGTGGGTAAAGATCATCAACTCCCCGTCGGCGGCTAACTGGGTGAGTGGTTCCCGCTCAAAAATGCAATTATCGTCTGTAGTTATATAGCTAAAAATCCGCCGGTCGAAAACAAAGTATCCGCCGTTGATCCTGCCGCCGAATATGGGCGCTTTTTCGCTGAATTTTATCACCTGATTCCCATTGATGTCCAGTTCGCCGAAACGGGAAGGCGGATAGACCCCGGTGACCGTACCGATTTTGCCGTGTGAACGATGAAACTCCAGCAGTTTTGTAAGATCGACGTTAGCCAGACCGTCGCCATAAGTGAGCATGAACAAATCCGAGGTAATATAACGCTCTATCAGCTTGACGCGCGCCCCGGTCATAGCGTTTAAGCCGGTATGCGCCAGGGTGATTTTCCAGCCGTGCTCATGAGGCGGGGTATGCAGCCGGATGTTGTGGCGGTTGCCCAATTCGATGGTGAAATCGCTTTGCAGCACCTCATAATTGAGGAAATAATCCTTGATCATCTCCCCCTTGTAGCCCAGACAAAGAACAAAGTCGCTATAGCCGTAATGGGCGTATATTTTCATAATGTGCCAAAGAAGGGGCTTGCTGCCGATTTCGATCATCGGCTTGGGACGGAAATCGGTTTCCTCCCGCAGACGGGTTCCCCGCCCGCCGCATAAGATTACGACCGGGATTTTTTCCACTGTTTTAATTCTCCTCCCCAAAGGTAACAATACATGTTCTTCAAAAACTCCCAAACAGTTGTCCATTTAACATTGGATTTACCCACAGCGCGGGGTAAGAAGTCGACGTCCACTTCGCCTACCTTCAGCCCCATGAATTGGGCTTTGATCATGAGTTCCGCATCCAGAAACCAGTCTTGGGAAATTAAGGCGAAATCCGGCAAATATTTTTGGGCGAAAATCTTGGGAGTCCCATTAATATCGAGTGATTTTATCTTAAAAATATTAGAAAATATATAGTTGTATACCACACTTTGAATTTTTCTGAAACGACCGTCATGGCGGGAAACCCGGTTAACCTTGGCTAAGTCGCATTTCCCCTCCTGTATCAGGCGATAAACCCTGCATACGTCGTCAGGTGTAATTTGGCCATCGCTGCACATGTAGCCAACATGTTGTCCGGCAGCTTCCTGCAAACCGCAGATAATTCCCCATCCGTAACCCTGATTAACCTTGACCGTCACGATTTTCAGGCGCGGGTTCTTTTGGGATAATTGTTCAAGCAGGTTAGCCGTCTGATCCCAGGAGCCGTTATCCACCAGCACCAGCTCGTAGTTAAGCCCCGTCTCTTCAAATTTGCCGATTATTTTAGGCACAACGTGGGGGATGTTTTTTTCTTCGTTGTAGAAGGGGAAAACTATTGATAATTCGGGAAATGCCATAATATACCTACGATGCTCATAAACTGTGCTTGGGTCTTTCGGCTTGTCCTCAAGCCGAAACATAAGAGGTAACGTTCCTCTGAAAAGCTTTCGGCTTGGGGACAAGCCGAAAGACCGAATAACGCCCTTATTTTATTTGGATAATTTAGAGACGCTTCTTATTCCAGAAATTACCGTGCCATTATAAAGGGTTTTGGGCGCCAGTTCAATAAGAAATTAGGTGGTTTGTTGAAAATTACTTTAAGGCTGCTTGATTTTGGCCTGTGGCTATGCTACTTTCTCTGGGAATATTCATATAAAACCCTCATACGCAATGTCGCAGCAACACAATAAGGGAAGATCAATGCGAAATAAAAAATATTTTTTCTGGATTACCGTTATAATTTTAACCCTTTTCCGTTTCTGGCTGGCCGGAAAAGTTCTTCTTACCGGGGACGAGGCTTACCATTGGGAATGGTCTCGCCATCTGGCCTGGGGCTATTACGATCATCCGCCGATGATCGCCTTTATCATCCGCATCGGGACTGAGTTATTCGGGCATACCTTGCGGGCGGTAAGGGGAGGTACCGTTCTTTTTTCCGCTCTCAGTGTGGGTCTGGTTTATTGGTTAGCCAAGGATATTTCCGGGCGGGAGGATGTCGGGATTTGGGCTGGTCTTTTAGCGCTTTTCTGTCCGATTTATAGTGTGGGTGCGATTATTACCACTACCGATACCCCCCACGCCTTTTTCTGGCTGCTGAGCATTTATTTTTTCTACCGGGCGCTGTTCAAAAAAAATGCTGCGGCCTGGTATTTAGGAGGTGTTGCCCTGGGAGCGGCTTTTCTGAGCAAATTCTTTGCTTGTTTCATCCCCCTGGGATTGTTAACCTTTCTGGTTTTCTCCCCACAACAGCGATTTTGGTTGAAGAGGAAAGAACCCTATTTAGCCATTTTGTTGGCCTGGCTGATTTTCAGTCCTTTTATATATTGGAACGCCACCCATAATTGGGCGACTTTCGGCTTTAATCTGGCCTCCCGGCATAAAGCCCCTCAATTGACCTTAAAATATCTGGGTGAATATCTGGGGGGGCAATCCCTGGTGCTTTTCCCGGCTTTTTTTGTTCTCTATTTGTACGGACTTTACCGCACTTTGCGGCAAGGGTTGGGACAAAAGGAGGATAAATCCTGGTTTTTGTTTTGTACCAGCGCCCCGCTCTGGCTGGCCTTTCTTGTTATCAGCACATATCAGCGGGTGGGAGCGCATTGGCCGGTAGCTGCTTATTTCAGCGGACTGGTGATCATTGCCGTACTTTTGCCGGAACAATCCAACTGGTACCGGCGCTTATTTAAGATCGGCTGGTGGGGTTCGCTGATACTGATGATTAGTTTATATGGGTTGGTACTCAACCCCCGCATTATCCCCTGGAATTTGGTCTATGCCGGCTGGTCGGATAAAATCAATACCGGCGTGTTGCGCGAATTCTACGGCTGGGAGGAATTGGGACGGCGGGTGAAAAAAAGTTACGCCCAGATGAGCGCTCAAGCCCCGGCTTTCATCTTTACCGACAGTTACGCACTGTCCAGTCAGGTTGCCTTTTACACCCCCGGCAATCCGATGGTTTGTATGTTGGGAGAAGGCAGCGTTCATGGCCGGAATTACGATTTCTGGCAGGATTCGGAGCAAATGAAGGGACAAAATGCCCTGTTAGTTTCCAAAGACGGCAAACATCCGGGGGATAGCTTTCATCTTTTCGAAATGGTAGAGGCGGAGGAGCCGCTTAAGATTTATCAGGATGGAGAATTAGTCCGAACCTTTCCGATTTTCAGATGTTATAGGTATTTGGGGAAATAATACCGGCTCATTCTTAATCTTACTTTCTTGATATTTTGAGTAACCCTTCACTGAAGGGTTACTATTTTGACACTATTTTTCTTGACAACAAAAATTCGACGCATTACAATATGCCTCCCTTGATAAAAGCTATTTTAAAATAGCTACAACAAGAAAACAAAAACTTGACAGATTAAAATATTTGTGACATATTCTAATTAGATATTTGGGAGGCAATCAAGTCGATGGATGAGCAGTATTACGGGAAAAAACAGGAGCAGCCTGGCAATCGATTAGAAGATATTTGGCTAAAGGTAAGCAAAGGCTTTGAAGAAGGTATCAAGGTCGGAAAAGATGAAATACTACGTACCGCCCGCATCGGCAAGGTACGTTTGGAAATAGCCGCTCTTAAAAATAATAAATCAGAAAAAATAAAATTATTAGGAAATAAAACGTACGATCTTTTAAACAAGGGTGAATTAAGCACGGAATTGGTGCTTCCGCTTTATGAAGAAATAAAGGCTTTGGATTATCAAATTGAAAAAAAAGAAGCCGACGTCAAAGCGATATTAGCGGAAAAACCTGCCGTCAAAGAAATTTATACATTGTTTGAGGAAGAAGATTCAAAGCGGCGTTCGGTAAAAGCTAAGGAAATAAGCGAACAGAAGAAAACAGAAAAACCGCTCAGAAGAAAAACCGATAATAATACGGATATTTTAAGTGATATAGAGACTGAAGTTTCTTAAAGATGTGGGGTTGTGGCGCAGTTGGGAGCGCGCTTGACTGGCAGTCAAGAGGTCAGGGGTTCGAATCCCCTCAGCTCCACCAATTTTATCAAGGGGTTAGCCAATTTGGCTTGCCCCTTTTTTTGTGGATTGTGATAAAATTATCCGGCACTTCCACGCCGTCCCTTAGACTTTCATACCAATTCGCTGTCAACCGAGGTAGTTGCAAAAGTATCTGTCATCCCCGAACGCTTTTATCGGGGATATGGTTTTTCAAGCAGTTAAAACCAGATTCCCGCTCAAAATCGCTGCGGGAATGACACTTCGGGGGGACTTTTGCAACTACCTCAAACATTGAAGAATAATCTGTAGCGCGGGGGTTCATCCCCCGCTTGCAGACGAACGTGTTGGGGATAAACCCCCGTGCTACGAACTCCATCATCATATCTCCATCATCCGATCCAAAGCCAGTTTCGCTCTTACCCGAATATTCTCCGGAACTTTAACCACATGCTGTATATTTTCCAGGGCGGCGGCGACTTTTTCCAGGGTGGTCAATTTCATGTTCGGGCAAACCAATTTCTGGGTGGCAAGATAAAAGCGTTTATGCGGATGATCCTTTTGCAGGCGATAAGCCAGTCCCAATTCGGTGCCGATGATGATTTCCCCGGCGTCGCTTTTCCCCACATATTTGATGATGCCGCCGGTGCTGAGCGCTTCGTCTGCAAGCATTATAACCTCAATGCTGCATTCGGGATGTACGATGCACTTGGCATTGGGATGTTCTTCCCTGGCCTTGATAATATCCTCCGGGGTTACCCGCAGATGGGTGGGGCAAAAGCCCGGCCAGAACAAAATATCCGCCTTGGTTCTGGAGGCGACAAAGCGTCCCAAATGCTCGTCGGGTACAAATAGAATTTCTTTGGCGTCTTTGAGCGATTCCACCACCTGGATGGCATTGGTCGAGGTGCAGCAGATGTCGGATTCCGCCTTGACGTCGGCGGATGAATTGACATAGCAGACTACGGTAGCCTCTGGGTGTTCTTGCTTTTTCTGCCGCAAATCCTCGGCGGTGATCATGTCGGCCATCGGACATCCGGCGCGCGGATCGGGAATTATCACCGTCTTTTGGGGAGAGAGAATGGCCGCGGTTTCGGCCATAAAGAATACCCCGCAGAAAACGATAATATCGGCATCGGTTTTGGCTGCCTGCTGGCTCAAACCTAATGAGTCGCCAACGTAATCGGCAATATCCTGCACCTCGCCGCGCTGGTAATTATGCGCTAAGATAACCGCATTGCGTTCTTTACGCAAGCGGGTGATGAGGTCTATATAATAACTATCTTCGTTTAATTCGTCTTTCAGGGAATCCATTTTTTAATGCCTTTCCATATCGATCTACAGGCGTAAGCAGGAGGGCGAACACGAGGTTCGTCCTTACGTAACATTGTCAATGCTGTTGACTTAAGGGGTTGGTGTTGTCATCCCCGAATGTCTTTATCCCCGATAACTACTTCGGGGACGGATATGGTGTTATTTTTAAAACCAGCGAATCAGCCGGGAACCGGGGTCAAACTTAAAAGGAACTTTCTTGTAGGGGCAGGGTTTCCCCGCCCTGGTGGGGATGGAACCCTTACTTACAATTGTGCCAAGGGCGGGGAGACCCCGCCCCTACATTCCCTTGTACACATTGAAGTTCCTTAGAAGATTCCCGATAAAGGCATTCGGGAATGACAAAATTGGAGCTGCGCAAACTCCTTAAGTCAACAGCATTGCGTAACATTGTAGGGGCGAATCTTGTATTCGCCCTCTTATCTTCACTTCTCAAGCCTCAAGCCTATATTCATGCTGCCGGTACGATACCCTTCCAGGTCCAGCGTGACGTAAGTATAGCCAATTTCTTTCAGCTTGGCAACAACTTCCCGGCGCAAGAGCGGATCGGACATCCGCTCCTGTGCCGCCGGGTCTATTTCCAGGCGCGCCAGATTCCCGTGATGTCTGACCCGGACTTGTTTCATGCCCTTATCCAATAAAAATCTTTCCGCCGCGGCAATCATCCTCAGCTTTGCGGCATCAATTCTTTCCCCATAGGGAAAGCGTGAAGCCAGACAGGCAAAGGAGGGTTTGTCCCAGGTCGGCAAGCCCATTTGCCGCGATAAACGGCGGATTTCCTCTTTATCTAAACCGGCCTCGATCAGGGGGCTTCTCACACCCATTTCCTGTGCGCCCAGACGTCCCGGACGGTGATCGCTCAAATCGCTGCAATTACTGCCGTCCGCTAGCCAGGCCAGATTCTTTTCTTTAGCTACTTCTTTGAGCTTGCTGTAAAGTTCCTTCTTGCAATAGTAGCAGCGGTTGACCGGATTTTCGGCAAAATGTTCTATGTCCAGTTCTTCCGATACTATGGTAAGCTGATTTAACCCGAACTGTTGCGCCAATCCCGCGCTTTCCCGATACTCCCATTCCGGATAGGTTTCCGAGCGGGCGGTGACCCCTAATGCCTTATCACCCAGGACACTTGCTGCGACCTTCAATAGAAAAGTGCTGTCCACCCCGCCGGAATAGGCCACTAAAACGCTGCCCATTTCCAGGAGGATTTGTTTTAATTTTAAGAGTTTATCTTGATCAGTCATCGGATTCAACCTCACAAACTGGTGTTTCGGCTTGTCCTCAAACCGAAACACCCATGAAACAAATTCGGTGGGCACAGCCCACCCTACAACGCCTCCTCAATCCAGCCGCCGCCTAAAACCGTATCATCCTGATAGAAAACCGCCGCCTGTCCGGGGGTAACGGCAAACTGAGGCTGATCGAATTCTATTTTCGCTTTATTATTTCCCAAAGGATAGAGGGTGGCAAAAACCGGGGTGTGCCGATAGCGGATTTGCGCCTGCATTCTAATGATGCCGGAAAAGCGATCAATATTTCCGCCGGAAGCTAGCAAGCCTTTGGCCGCCAAATCCTTTTTCTCTCCCACCATGATATTATTATTAACCGCGTCAATCTTTATAACATATAAAGGCTGTTCATGAAACAGGCCCAATCCCCGCCGCTGACCGATGGTATAATGGGCGATTCCCTGATGAACGCCCAGTTTGCGCCCCTGAACATCCAGAATATCGCCTTTGATGAAACATTCCGGATGGCGCTTTTTAAGAAACTCCTGATAATTATTATCCGGTATGAAACAAATTTCCTGGCTCTCTTTTTTCTGCGCCACCGACAAACCCAATGATTTAGCCATTTCCCTGGTTTGAGATTTGGTATATTCTCCCAAAGGAAAAAGGGTATGCGCCAACATTTCCTCAGATAGCCCGAACAAAAAGTAGGACTGATCTTTACTCCGATCCAGCCCCCGCTTAAGCCAATATTGCCCGCTTTCCCGGATAATCCGGGCGTAATGGCCGGTCGCGATTCTTTCCGCCCCCAAAGCCTGGGCTTTCGCCCAAAGGGTCTTAAATTTTAACTCATCATTACAAATAATGCAAGGGTTGGGAGTGCGTCCACATAAATATTCACGGCAAAAATAGTCCACTACCTTGCTTTCGAACTCGTTTCGGAAATCGACTACATAATGAGGAATCCCCAGTTTAACCGCAACCGCCCTGGCATCCTCCAGATGAGAGGGAGAACAGCAACTGCGCTCACAGCGCTCGCGATAATTCCCCCAAATCTGCATAGAAAGGCCGACCACCTCATAACCCTGATTTTTTAACAACGCCGCCGCGACGGAACTGTCCACCCCGCCGCTCATGGCAATGACGATTCGCATAATGATTTCTTTCAGCGCAAAGGCCGCAAAGAAGATGTTTTTTTGTAGCGCAGACCTTTAGGTCTGCTACGGCTATAGGGTCGAACGTGACATTCAGGGCAGGGCTAAAGCCCTGCGCTACGACATTTTCAGCCGAAAGACCGGGGCCGGACAAAAGCATTGATAAAATATTACCTAATAATGAGTTCGTAGCACGGGGGTTTATCTCCCGTTTGCAGCGCCTGCTTACGGGAGATGAACTCCCGCGCTACATTAATCTTTGATAGCGAATTGGTATCATATAATAACCTGAGTTCGGGATAAGTTTATTGTAAATACAATAAGTTAGACATATCTGCAAATAATTTTCCCCTCTTTAGCAAAGAGGGGTGGGGGAGATTTTCTAATTGAAATCAACCTTAAGTAATTATTCAAATACAGT
>JACRJN010000038.1 GCA_016235675.1 Candidatus Schekmanbacteria bacterium | reverse complement strand
GATTTTCAAATTGAATCTAACCTTAAGTAATTATTCGAACACGACATATTGTCAAAAGATTAAATTCTTTATGGAAATTACAATTTGCAAATCCCCCTTAATCCCCCTTTGCTAAAGGGGGAAACCAAAGGTAACGGTTATTTACGGATAAGCTCTAAACATCTGTAACATGCCTGCATTAAACAAACCGTATTAAAAAGAGGTAAATAAATAGATGAAATGTCCGTCATGTGGAACGCAAAACCCCGATAAGGCCGTCCGCTGCGAGAAATGCGGGCTGGCATTATCCTCTACGGCCTATACTCAAACCGCCCCCGCCGGTTATCGCCAAGACACCTCGGTGTTTACCACCAGGGCTATTTTCTGGGGCACGCCCGGCACGACCGATGTCAGCGTAATCAGTACCGTATTAATCGGGGTCTTGGTCACCGCTGTCTGGTATTTAATTTTCCCCCTGCCCTTATTAAAGGGGACATATTTTCATACCATCTTTACCGAACGCAGTTTTATTCAGCATACCATAACCTTTTTCTTCTTCTGGTCAATGGCGATCATAATCTTTAAGTTCTTACAATTAAAAGAACATAAACAGGCTTTTAACATGAACATCATCCCTGAAGGATTGAAAGTCATCACCCCCAAAGATGCACTGCAACTGATTACCACCCTGGAACATCAAAGCCGTGACCCGCGCGGCAACATCCTGCTTAACCGGATTTGGCTGGCCTTGGAGCATTATCGCTCGTCAGGCAAAGCGGAAAAGGTCGACGAAATTTTATCCTATCAAGGGCAGGTGGACGCCGATGTTTTGGAATCCAGCTATACCCTTTTCCGGGTCTTTGTCTGGGCGATTCCGATTTTAGGGTTTATCGGAACGGTGCTGGGTATGGGTGGCGCCATCGGCGGATTTAGCGCTTTCACCAAGGGCGCTCTGGAACTGGATC
This sequence comes from Candidatus Schekmanbacteria bacterium, assembly GCA_016235675.1. GTDB lineage: Bacteria > SZUA-182 > SZUA-182 > SZUA-182 > SZUA-182 > JACRJN01. The sequence goes on along the minus strand of JACRJN010000038.1, from coordinate 4,053 downwards.
AGATTAAAAACGCCCTGGACGTTATCACCGGCGGGTTGTCTGTGGCTTTCGACACTACCCTGCTGGGGTTGGTCTGCGCCCTGTTCCTGATGCTGCCGGGAACCGCTTTACAAAAACTGGAAGAATCCCATCTGATTGAGGTGGAAAGATATTGCATGGATAACCTGCTCAACCGCTTCCAGGTTACCGAGGCGGCGGCTGAAACCGGAGCGGCCATCAGCGAGGAGAGCATCGCCTGGCGCTTCAAACAAATCATCGAGGAAACCTTCGAAAAATACCTGAAAACCTTACAGGAAACCTTCCAGACCTGGAGCGGCGGCTTTGGTCAGGTAATGGAGACCGTCAGCGGGCAAACCAGGGCGGTGGGAGAGCAATTTCTGGCGATCAAGCCGGTGGCCGAGGGCTTTAAGGCTACGGTCAGCGATTTTACCGGCCAATTGAAGGGCGTCGCCGGACAGCAGGCGGAGATGGTGAATAAACTCACGGCTCAATTAACTGCCGTTGCCCCTCTGATTAGCAATCTGAACGACATCCGCAGTACCATGGATCAGGAGCGCAAGAATTTTCTGGAGCAGGCCAACAACTGGCTGCAAAACCTGGAACGGGCAAGCAGCAATATTGTCAGCAAAATCAACGATCAGCAGCAGCAGCAAATCGCCGGAATAAAGGATGTGAGAAGCGCCCTGGAACAGGAACGCAAGGCGTTTGTCGATCAGGTCAACGCCTGGTCGCAGAATCTGGATCGAGTCGGCACCAACATCATGACCAAGATGACCGATCAGCAGCATCAACAGGTTTTGGGCTTGAACGAGCTTAGAAATTCACTGGATCAGGAGCGCCGGGCCTTTCAGGATCAGGCCAATAACTGGATGCGCAACCTGGATCAGGTGGGTAACGATATTATCGGCAAATTGTCCGAGCGTCAGCAGTTGCAAGCAACCGGGCAAAGCAAAGAGCTTCAGGAGGTGTTGCAGACCTTCAACAGCCTGGTGAACAAGGAAAACGAGATCATCAATCTAATCAACAAGAATTACGAACAGATGATTGCCTCCGACCGCCGCCTGAAGGAAACTCTGGACGGCGTCAGAAGCGGCCTGGATGTGTTAAGACCGAGCCTGGAACAGATCGCCAAACCCAAGAAGGTAAGGTTGATCGAGGAGTAGTGTCCTTTTTCACCACGAAGAACACGAAGAGCACGAAGTTTTGTAGGGTGGGCTGTGCCCACCAAATTTGGTAGCCTGATATTATTCATGCCAGTCAAAAATCAACTAAATAGGTTAAAATGGTGGGCAAAGCCTATTTCTTCGTGAACTTCGTGGGCTTCGTGGTTTAAAAAATTTCCAGTAGCATTAACAAACGCAGGATTAAAACTAATGGCTAAAAAACACCGGGAAAAAATCACCCTTTTCCCCTTTCTGGATATAATGACCTCTACCATGGGCACACTGCTTTTGGTTTTGATCAGCACCACCCTGTTTTCCGCCGCCCAGGAAACCAAGAAAGTCTACCTGAAAATCAAGGCGGAACAAAAGGGCGAGGGGGCAAAGACCCCCTATTTTATCGTTTGCGAGGAGGAGCGGATTGTAATTCTCCCCTTCAAGATGGCGGTGCCTGTCGACCAACTGGATGCGGAGAATTCCTTCTTTCTGGATTTTACCAACCGCTTGGATCGCGCCCGGCAATACATCATTTTTGCCGTGCGTCCCAATGGGATCGAAAGCTTTAAAAAGGCGCGCCGGTTGGCGGAAGATTTAAATATCGATATCGGTTATGAGCCGGTGGAGCAAGGCTGGCAGATTGAAATAGAAAAAAGCCTGGAGAAAGAATATGGCGCGCCCCAGAAGTAAACACTCCCTGGAAGTGGAATTGGATTCCTTTCTGGATATTATGACCAACTGTATCGGCATTCTGGTGATTATCGTGGTTTTGGCGATGATCAATTCCTCCCAGATGACCTTTATTTTTCGCACCCCCCTGGCCCGCAAAAGTGAAAAAGAGCCGCTGTTTTTCGAATGCAGCAACGGGCGGGTGGCCTATATCGACAAGGTTACTTTGGATAAGAAAATGGAGGAATACCGCCAGGCCATCCATTTGCGCGGGCTGAAAGAAGTCGAGATTCAGCAGATGGCGGAATCCAAACTTTACAAAATCGAGAGCGAGCATTATCAACTGGATTTAGAGCGTTTGAATGTGGATAATCTGATGGTTTTAGTCCCCAGGAAGGCCGATCAGGGAGAGAGTGTCCAAAAGCTTGACCAGGCGGAATCTGCCTATAAGAAACTGGTTAAGGGAATCGACACGGAGAAAAACTTTGTGTTCTTTATCGTGCGTCCCGACAGCTTCGACGTCTTCCGCAAAGCCCGTAAACTGCTCTGGGATTCCAACATCCAGGCCGGATGGGAACCGCTGAAAGCAGGTAGACCGATTACCTTCGGATCAGTCGGCAGGCAGGCGGTGGTGGATTAGGAGCTTGGAACCATCTTTGGTAGCACAGGCATCCTTGCCTGTGCTATAAGTAGTCCCAGCCCTTTAGGGCTGCATTTCCAGGGCTAAAGCCCTGGCACTACGGCTTTGGTAGAATCACAGGCAAGGATGCCTGTGCTACCAGTTTTGTATGGTGGGCACAGCCCACCATACTTGTCATCCCCGAACGCTTTTATCGGGGATATGGTTTTAAAACCTAGATTCCCGATAAAGACATTCGGGAATGACATACTTGAGACTACCCCTCACATCCCCATAGTCTTCAGCGGAACAAACTTGCCTTCCTGGACGCGGTAAATAGTGATCACCTTATTCTTGGTATCGCCTTTTTCATCGAAAGCGGTGTGGCCGACTACGCCGTCGTATTCCATTTGTTTCAGTTCCTGTACGATGGCGGCTTTGTCCACTCCTCCGATGCGGCTGATGACCTTGGAGATAGCGGTAAGCAAAATGTTGGCCACGTCGTAAGCATAGGGGCCATAATTTTGCACCTTCACCCCGAAACGTTTTTCGTATTTAGTTAAGAACTCGGCTACCTGGGGCATTTCCGTTAACGGCTTGCCCACCATGGTAAACATCGCTCCCTCGGTAGCAACGCCTCCCGCATCGATGGTATCCTGGCCGAAAGCCCCGTCATCGCTGACAAACTGCTGGGTCATGCCCAAATCCCGCATCTGCTTGACAATCAGCCCGGCCTCGTCATACATTCCGCCGAAATAAATTACATCAGGCGTTTGATCCTTGATCTTGGTGAGAATAGCCTTGAAATCCTTATCGCCGACATTGATCCCGTCGAAGCTCAACACTTCAATCCCGGATTTGGGGCAGGCATCTTTTACCACCTGAGCCAAGCCTTGCCCGTACTGGGTTTTGTCGTGAATAATGGCGATTTTGGTATAGCCCGCTTCCTTCAGATAGGGAACCGTCAACTCCCCCTGCACTAAATCGGTGGTACAGAGGCGGAAAATTTCAGGGTACCCTTGCTGAGTGATTTCCGGATTGGTAGTCGCTCCGCTCATCGCCGCCACGCCGTTTTCATGATAAATGCGGGAGGCGGGCAAAAAGCAACCGCTGTTGAGATGCGCCACCACCGCCGCAACCAAGGAATCGGACATCAAGGCATGAGCGGATGATACCGCCTGCTTGGGATCGGCGGCATCATCTTTAGAATCTAATGTCACTTTGTAGCCGGAAAGCTTGTTGGATGAGTTCCACTCATCCACCGCCAAAAGCACCGCGTTGTTCATCTCATTACCCGGAGCGGCAGCCGGCCCGGTCAGCGGCAATACCGCCCCCAGTTTGAAGACCTTCTCCTCTTGTTTAGCTCCACCCCCGGATTGGCAGGCCAAAACCCCGCTTATTGATATTAATGCTAAGTAACGTTTTAAATTATTCATGATGTTCCTTCAGATATATAGATTCTCGATATTAATAACTCATGTTACGCAGACTTTGAAAAAAACTCACAAATGTCATTCCCGCAGCAGCGGGAATCCAGAATATAATTAACTCCATCAGCGTAGGCTTAAGCCGGAGCCTTGAAAACCCTGGATTCCCGTTCCCCGTTTT
>JACRJN010000035.1 GCA_016235675.1 Candidatus Schekmanbacteria bacterium | reverse complement strand
GATTGCTTCGCTTCGCTCGCAATGACGCTTCAGGTCTGCGGTATTTCTACTGTCGTGTCAAGCATAAGTTGTCGTCAAAAGCGAGGCGGCCGATATGCCGAAGCAATCCCGGACAATCGGGAGTATTGAGATTGCTTCGCTGATCGCTCGCAATGACATTTCATGCTTGACACAACACTACGCTACCAACTCTTTATCATCGCTGTGAATCAAGTTTGTCAGCCAAGCCCGACAAATTCCTAGGAGCCTGAAATTTTAAATTTGTTAGTTTTAGAAATCACAGTTTGCTTTTTATGAACATTTAAAGTATACCTCCTGACGCCGATTTTCAATGTCTGAAAGCGAATAGTAATAGTAAGGTGGACTGGTTTTGACAAGCCAGTCCACCTTAGAGAGCGGACAGCCAATTTTACATCTATGAATGCAACTTGGTATAAAATTAAAAGGGTTAAGTGATATGAAAGATATTAAAATAGATTTGAGTCTGGATACTCTGGGTTATTACTGCCCCGTACCGATAGTGAAAACGGCTAAGGCGCTGCATGAATTGCAAGCCGGGCAGGTGTTGGAGGTTATTGCCGATGATGCGGGGATTAAAAAGGATTTGCCCGCCTGGTGCAAGACAACCGGGCATGAGTTTTTGGGGTTAGAGGAAAAGGCGGGGGAATTCAGGGGATATATCAAAAAACGTTAAATCTTATTGAAAGGTTTTTGTATATAATAAATCATGGCAAGAAAAGTATATCGGAAATCTAAAGGGAAATTATTATTCGGCTTTATTTTATTGGCGTTGCTTTTATTGTTTTTACCGGTTAAATACAAAGAAAATCCCCTGTCGCGCGGGATATTATCCATAATAACAGGCAGTCACAATCTAATTAAATATGTAGCGCAGGGCGGCGGCTCCATTTGGCGGGATTATATAAATTTGATCGCTACTAACCAGGAAAACCGCCGTTTACACCGTCAATTAGATCATTTCAAAGGATTGGAAACTCAGGTTGTCGAATTGAATCTGGAAAACACCCGCCTGCGTCAATTGCTGGGATTCGAGGCCGGTACTCCCCTTGATACGTTACCCGCTCAGGTTGTAGGCCGTGACCCCGGCAGTTGGTTCAAAACCGTTACCATCAATAAAGGTAAAGCAAACGGAGTAGCAGACAAAGCCGCGGTGGTCACCCATTCCGGCTTGATCGGTCATGTAATCGATTTGACCGGCAGCGCCGCCATGGTATTATTGATTACCGATTATTCCAGCCGGGTGTCGGTATTGATTCAAAACACCAGGGATGCGGGGATTCTGGTCGGAGACGGCAAGGAAAACTGCCATATCGATTATCTCTCCCGTTTGGCCGAGGTTAAAGTTGGCGACGAGGTGGTAACCGCAGGATTAGGCGGCATTTTCCCCAAGGGAATAAAAGTGGGAACGGTCGTTTCTATTTCCAGGGAAAATCAAAGTTTGTTCCAACGTGTCGAGGTACGCCCCAGTGTCGATCTTTCCCGCCTGGAAGAAGTGCTGGTAATTAAAGAAAGCCTCACTTTGCCTGCTTTCAAGAAGAAAGAATAATATGGCCTGGACTAAAGAACGTGTTTTCCTCTTTATGGGAATTTTTGCTGCGGCAGCTTTATGGCAAACCAGTATTTTCAACCCCTTGAAAATTTGGCATATCGTACCGGATTTATTCTTGATTATAGTGGTTTATTTTAATTTATTCGGGTTGAATTCCCAGGGGATGTGGTGTGCGCTAGGTGCCGGATTATTGGAGGATACCCTCAGCGGCAGCCCCCTGGGACAGGCAGCTTTAAGCAAGGTTTTAGCCGCTTGCGCTACAATTTTGCTGGGCAACCAGATGGTGCCGGATAATCCTGTGGTGCAATCATTATTGGTATTTACCATAAGTATTCTGGAATCGACCTTCCGTCTGTTCCTTATCGTCAATTTTTCCGAATCAATCAGTTTCGGCTGGGATATTACCTGGCGCTTGATTTTACCTCAAGCGTTTTTTACGGCCTTAATCACCCCGATAGTTTTTTGGCTGATGGGGAAAGGGGCAAAATTAATGGATAATGGATAATTGACAATTGATAATGATACTTTTGTCCCTTCAGTGCCACTATCCACTATCCATTATCCACTATCCATTAAATCATGATTCGTTCACAACAAAATTTCAATCAGCGATTGCGTCAGCGCCTTATCGGTTTTATCGCCTTCTGTGGTCTGGTGTGGATTATATTATTAATTCAGCTCTGGCGCCTGCAATTTATTCAGCACCAGAAATACGCCGATTTGTCGCTCAACAATCGGATTCGTATCAAGCGGATTAAGGCTGAGCGCGGCTTGATCAAAGATCGCTATAACACCGTTTTGGTTTCCAGCCGTCCGGCTTTCCATGCCGCTCTGATTCTGGAAGACGCAGGCGACAGCTTAAAAAGAAGCCTGGCGAATTTGAGCCGCCTGCTTAACAAACCGCTGGAACGCTACGAGGAAATTGTAAGCCAGGAAAAATCCAAGCACAAGCCCTTCGATCCGCTTTTGCTGGATCGTCATCTTTCTTTTAATCAAGTGGCTGTTTTGGAAGAAAACCAGCGCGACATCCCCGGCATCACCGTAATAGTTGAGCCTACCCGCAATTATCATTACGGCTCAATGGCCGCCCATGTCTTAGGTTATCTGAAAGAGATCAACGACAACCAATTGACCTTGCCGCAATACCGGGAGGTTAAATCAGGCGATCTGATCGGCCAATACGGGGTGGAAAAATCCTTTAACACCTATCTGAGCGGCGAAGACGGGGGAAAGCAGGTCGAAGTCAACGCCGAGGGCCGGGAACTGGAGGTGCTGGGACAGCGACAGCCTGTTTCCGGAAGGGATATTGTCCTGACTTTAGACGCCCAGTTACAGCTCAAAGCCGAGGAACTTTTAAAGGGCAAAAGCGGATCGATCGTGGCTTTAGACCCCAATAACGGCGATGTGTTGGCCCTAGCCAGCTCTCCGGGATTCGATCCCAATCAAATCGTTACCGGCTTAACCAAAAAGCAATGGGACAAAATCGCCAATAATCCCAAAACGCCGCTGCAAAATAAGGCTATCCAGAGCCTGTACCATCCCGGATCGGTTTTCAAACTGATCATGACCACCGCAGGTCTTCGGCAGGGGGTGCTCAGCCTGGAAACCAGCAGCACTTGTCAGGGGGAATATTACTTCGGCAACAGATTTTTTAGCTGTTGGCGTGAAGGCGGACATGGGACATTATCACTGCTTAACGCTTTCGAGCAATCCTGCAATGTCTTCTACTATAAACTGGGGCAGCAATTGGGAGTGGATACTATCGCCGCTTATGCCAATTTTTACGGCCTGGGACGCCCCAGCGGTATCGATTTGGCCGGCGAACAAGAGGGAATCGTCCCCAGCAGCAAGTGGAAAAAGAAGCGGTTCAAGCTGCCCTGGTATCCGGGTGAAACCCTGTCTTTGTCCATCGGTCAAGGCTATTTAACGGTGACTCCCTTGCAACTGGCCAATGCCATCGCCACCGCAGCCAACAAAGGCAGCCTGTACCGGCCGCGCCTGGTTTTGGAAGTGGTCAAAACCAACGGCAAGCTCGAGCAGAGCTTTCCCCCCGAAGTCTTAAGCCGGCTTAATCTGACCGATTATCAATGGCAGATACTGCACAGCGTATTGCGAAAGGTTGTCGAAGGGGATCGCGGTACCGGACGCAGCGCTAAAATTCAGGGTGTGGTGGTAGGCGGGAAAACCGGCACCGCTCAAGTCGTGGCCAAGCGTCCGGAATTCGAGGATTTGAAAGATGACCAAATTCCCGAACAATATCGGGATAACGCCTGGTTTGTGGCCTTTGCCGAACCGAACGAACAATCAAAACCGCTGATCGCCGTCTCCGTTTTGGTGGAGCACGGCGGCCATGGCGGCTCGGCCTGTGCACCGCTAGCCCGTGATATTATCGGGGAATACCTGCGGTTGCGTTATCCTGATTTGTTACCGCCATCCCTGTCGGAAACGTCCAATGCTGTTGACTTAGGACGTAGCGCAGGGCTTTAGGGGCTGTGCCGCAACTGATATTTGTATTTTTCCTCTCCCCCTGGGAGAGGATTAAGGTGAGGGTACCTTAAGTTATCTAATTGATTTTTTAAGATAATTGCTTTTAACCCCTCACCCTGACCCTTGTATATTGTAGTTAAAAGATTTTTTTCTTTTTTAAAAATAAAAAAATAATAGTAGCGGCTGTGGAACTGTGGATAACTCCGGGTGAGCGCTCCCGAATTAAATTGGAGATAAACCGGAGTTATCCACAT
>JACRJN010000028.1 GCA_016235675.1 Candidatus Schekmanbacteria bacterium | reverse complement strand
GTCTCACCGGGCGGATTCGCCGAAAACATCACCACTGCCGGATTGAATATCTGGGAATTAAAGGTCGGAGACACCTTGCAAATCGGCGCCGGGGTAATTTTACGCATCAGCCAGTTAGGTAAGGTCTGCCATAATCGCTGCGCCATTTATCAACAGGTAGGGGATTGTGTTATGCCTCGTGAGGGTGTTTTTGCCATAGTGTTACAAGGCGGCATAATCCAACCGGGAGATACTTTTAAGGTGCGTTTTCTGCATCTCTGCGGTGAAAAACATGATCAAAAAAATCGTCCACAAACAAAATTTGCCGGATTTTTCAGAAACAAAGGCTGATTTAGCCTACTGGTTATCCAAGACACCGGCAGAACGTGTAGCGGCCATTGAATATTTACGGAGGCAGCGGCATGAAAGTTCAGAAAGACTTCAAAGAGTTGCTCGCGTTGTTGAACGCAAACAAGGTTGATTATGTTATCGTCGGCGCTCATGCCCTGGCTTATTATGGCGCTCCGCGTTATACCGGCGATCTTGATTTGCTGGTGCGACCGGACAAGGAAAATGCCCTCTGTATTTTACAGGCTCTTGAGCAATTCGGTTTCGGTTCTCTTGGATTGACAATTGAAGATTTTATTTTACCGGATAAAATTGTTCAACTTGGGATAACACCCGTTCGTATCGATATTTTGACCTCCCTTACCGGTATCTCCTGGCAAGAGGTAGCTTCCCACCGGGTGGAAGGAATTTATGGCAATATTGCGGTGTACTATATCGGAAAAAAGGAATTTATCATAAACAAGCAGGCCATCGGAAGAAATAAAGATTTAGCCGATATTGAAGCCCTTACTTAAAATTTCCTGTGTTCCTGTGTTTCGGGAGTCTCTCCCGAAATCAATCCAAACTGGACTTGCTTCGGGAAGGATTCCCGATAGCACAAGAAGCACAAGAAATTTTACCCGTATCGGCCTTTTTTTCTTTTAAAAGTTTCCAGTCGGGGGTTGTAATTTGTTCAGGAAAATCACCACTAAAAAACGCATCATCTTTTTTTGTGTTTATAGTACGTTAATCCTTTTATTGATTCTTTTGGGTACGGGCGGGGCTAAGACTTGCCGGGCACTGGAAGAGATGCGGTTGACGTATCTGCTTTTAGCCTGTCTTCTGGCCTTCATCATGACCTTGGTAGACGCCCTGCGCCTTCAGGTATTGACCAACGCCTTGTCTACGCCGGTGTCTTTTTTCTACAACTATAAAACATTACTGGCCTATTATTTTCTGTCCGCCATTACCCCGACCGCCAGCGGCGGCGAACCGCTTATGATTTATATGCTCAAAGAAAAAGGGGTGGGCGTAGGAAAAGGTACAGCCATCGTAGTTATACGCGGCATTCTGGTCATATTTTTCATTGCCTTGACCGGGCCGCTGATTATCTATACCCAGCAAGACCTTTTAGCCAATAGTATCCTGCTCTATGCCTTTAAAATCGTTGCCGGCATATTACTTGTTTTAATCACCAGCCTGGTTTATGCTTTATACAACCCTAAACATATGGAATATTTGCTGGAAAAAGGCTTGCATTTACTGGATAAAATTCCCTACTTCAAAAAACACTCGCCGCATATCGTTAAAAAGCTGGATGATTGGATAGAGGAATTAAATTTCAGCTTGAAATATTTTATCCGCAAGAAAAAAATGAGCCTGTTTTGGGCTGCCGTTTTGACAGTTCTGTTTCTTCTTTGCAACTATTCCCTGGCGTATGTAATTTTAAAAGGTTTGAACGCCGATATTTCCCTGGTCAGGGTTCTGATGTTGCAGGTGGTTTTATATTTCCTGCTCTATTTTTCTCCCACTCCGGGAGGCAGCGGGGTGGCCGAGGGCGGTTTTTATATGCTTTTCGGCCCGCATGTCCCTCAACACATTCTGGGTATTCTGATCATTCTCTGGCGTTTTTTCACCACTTATCTATGGGTTATTCTGGGTGGTCTGGTGATCATGAAAACTTTAGGCATCGATCAAGTGGAAACTTTCGCCGAAGAGGAGCTGAAACCCGTATTGGAGATCGAAAATGATACGATGTCTACTCAATAAGCTTTTACCGGTTACTGCTGTTTTGTTGCTGCTCAATGGCTGCGTGTTTGTATCTATGCCCCTGCTTCTATCTAAACAGCCTTTGAGGGAGCATGTGGTGGCCGGATTCGGCAAAGAAAAGATATTGTTGATAGACATATCGGGAATGATCAGCGTGGAAGACAAGGCTGAATTGGGCGGTATGCAATATGAACCAAGCCTGGTGGCGCGGCTTAAAGAGGAGTTGCGATTAGCCCAGGAAGACCCTGCCGTCAGAGCCGTGATCTTAAAAATCAACAGTCCGGGAGGGATGGTTACGGCCAGCGATATTATTCATCATGAATTACTTACTTATAAAAATAAGTATGGAGTAAAAATTGTTGCCTGTTTTATGGAAATGGGCACCTCCGGGGCTTATTACATCGCCACCGCCGCCGATAAAATCTGGGCGCACCCCACCAGCATTACCGGCAGCATCGGTGTAATCGTTATGAAATTCAATATGTCGGAATTGATGGGCAAAATCGGGGTGCAGGATGAATCGATAAAATCCGGAAATAAGAAAGATATTTTAATGCCCTTTCGTGCGACAACACCGGATGAGCGCCGGATTGTTCAGGGCTTGGTCGATCAAATGCAGCAGCGTTTTTTACAGGTCATTTATGACGGACGTCCTAAAATCGACAAGGAAAAGTTGCTGGAAATTGCCGACGGTCGGATACTCAGCCCCACCGAAGCTCAAAATGTCGGCTTAATCGACCAGATCGGCTACCTGGATAACGCCATCGAGGATGCCCGGTTATTGATCGGATCGCCCACAGCCAGGATTATCATGTACGCGCCGCCTTACATCCAAAAGGCTAATATCTACACGCAGGCGCAAAGCGGCACAAACCTTCTGCCCGGCGTCGAAAGTTACCTGCCGTTCCGTTACCCCTTCAGCGGGTTGCTGCCTAGCCCTAATCCCTATTTTATGTATTATTGGATGCCGCAGGCGGGGCAATAAGGCTTTTGCCCTGTATCTGGGGGTAACGTTGCTCCTTCACGGTTTCGGTGTGATACCAAGGTGCAATCAAACAGGTAATCTCGCTTGTGCTTTAACTCCCATTTTGTCATTCCCGAATGAAGTTATCGGGAATCTGGTTTTAATTCAACACCATATCCCCGATAAAGACATTCGGGGATGACAGGTTGAGAGCAGACAGCCAATTTTACTTCTATGAAAGAAACTTGGTGTGAGGACACACCGAAACATCAATTTGCGTAAACTACCCGTCCCGGCGGTTCCAGTCATAGGGAATGCCGCCATTGTGGGGATCGAGACGATATTCGTCGGGCTGTTGCGGATTATATTCCTCGGTAGGGATATTCATAAAAATCGCCTCGCTTTCACCAATTCCCTTAAAACCGTGGAGAACAAAAGGCGGAACTTGCACCAGCAAGGGATTGAAATCCCCGGCAAAAACCTCCATTATTTCCCCTTTGGTGGGGGAATCGTCTCTGCTGTCGTAAAGAACCAATTTGGCCATCCCCTTGATAATGGCAATGCTGTCGGTCTGCTTCTTATGATAGTGCCAGGCTTTGACCACACCGGGATAGGCGGTAGTTATATACACCTGGGCAAAATTCCTGAAAATCTGATCGCTGCCGCGCAGAATTTCCATCAACCGCCCGCGCTCGTCGGCTATCCACTTTAGCTTTTTTATTTTTACTCCTTCAATCATTTCATTTCTCCTGAGTCTTGGTTTAACCTGAGTTCGGAATAAGAAAAATCGTAGTCCCAGCCCTTTAGGGCTGATTTTCATGGCAAAGCCATGCAATAACGACTCACAAATGGTTAAATCTTCTCAAATTAATTCACACCTTTCGGACTGAACATGCCTTTTAT
>JACRJN010000030.1 GCA_016235675.1 Candidatus Schekmanbacteria bacterium | reverse complement strand
CCTTGGACATTGCCAGGATCGAAGCCGGCCACCTGCAAATGGAACTGCTCCCCCTAAACCTGGGGGAGGTGCTCCAGGAAGTGGTGGATCTCCTGCAGGTCAAGGCCGCGGACCAGAAAATCTCCCTGAATCTGGCCGTCCCCCCGGATCTGCCGCCGGTCCGGGCCGACCGCCGCAGCCTGGGCGAGGTCTTTATCAATCTGGTGAGCAATGCCATCACTTATTCCCCGGATGGCGGCCAGGTCACCATTACCGGGCTCTCCCACGGGGACTACGTGGAAGTCCGGGTAAGCGATACGGGCATCGGCATTGAGCCGGAGGAGATTCCCAAAATTTTCGACAAGTTTTACCGGGTAAAAAACCCCCGGGCCCGGCAGGTCATCGGCACCGGGTTGGGTCTGGCCATTGTCAAGGGGATCGTGGACGCCCACCTGGGCACGGTGGAAGTGGAGAGCCGGTTGGGGGAGGGCAGCACTTTTAGGATCTTGCTGCCTCGCTAGTGGTGGGCTTCATTTATCAATTTTGGGGACACCGCCGAAGCCGATTAAGAATATGAGAAAATTAATAAATTAAAATGAAAAACTTGACAGTACGCATCATCGATGCAATAGCTCTTTATCAGAGGTAAGCCATGATTTGACCATTAAATTTTCCCTTGGTTCGGGTCATGGCCCTCTGAAAAGAGAGCCGAGGGAGCATGACATGAGATTTTTCCAGCAAACATCCATTTTAATGGTCATGATAGGATGTTTTTTTATTGGCACATTTTTTATTTTATTATCGAATATTGTTACTTGGCCCAAATTAGAAAGCATTGTAGCTCATATTGGCACAGCGTTTTATGTTGTTACAATATTAGGATGTACTGTAGAATATTTAATTAAAAAACAATTAATGAAAGATGTTTTTGAAGCAGCCTTTGGCTATGTTCTTCCAAAAATACTTCAACCAGAATTACAATGGATATGCAATCAAACTATTATATGCACGGATAGTGATTGGGTCATTGATTTGAAGTTTTTAGATGATGATAAAGATACAATACTTCTCCATGCAAAAAATAATCAAATACGCGAAAATTTTGGCATAAATCCAATTAAGCATAGCCCATTTATATCGATAGATGATTGGTTTTCGCCCAAACGAGAATCAAATATAATACAATTGGATTATACTCACAATACTAAGAAATGGCCTCCAAATGACATTCTTCCTCCCAAAGAACTGAAAAATAGTTGCACATGGCATATTCAATCAGAAGAGACAACACTAAAAAAGGGAGAAAAGATTTATCTTAACTATGAGTTTGAAGAAATCAAAAGAAGTAATGATGTATTTATTGCACATGTTGCATATATAACTAAAAGAACCAAGATTACGATTAAAAAACCCGATGACATTGGAGTTGATATTGGTTTTGCTCAACGAGAATCTGCAAAAAGAGTTGGCCCTGATGTCTATATCATTGAAGCAACACAATTACCATATCAATTTATACAAGTGAGATGGTGGGAGAAAAACAAGGTTCCTAATTTTGTCTCATCTTCTTTACCAGAATCAATCAATAGCCGATAGGATAGCGCTAACTAGAAATTATGCTTTTTGACAGGAATATTACTTAGAAGTATTAAGTAGTTATTGATATTACATTCGACGGTGGCAAGGGTTGTGAACATGGAGGACCGTGACATCACCCGGCAGATCCTGGTAGTGGATGACGAAGCCACGATTCGCACCGGTATTGCCCAGGCGCTGGGAAAGGAGAAAATGACGGTGCACACCGCCGCGGACAGCCGGGAGGCCCTGGAGATCTTGGCCACCCAGCCGCTGGGCATCGTGCTCCTGGATATTAAATTACCGGATATGGACGGCGTGGAGTTACTGAAGATCATCCGCCGGGAATATCCGGAAATTGAAGTAATCATGGTTACCGGCTACCCCGCCATCCAGAGCGCGGTGGAGTGCATCAGGCACGGAGCCATGGACTACCTGGTGAAGCCCTTCCGCCTGGACGAACTGGAAGTCCTGATCGCCAAAGCCCAAGACCTGCTGATCCAAAAACACGCTCCCCTCTCCCCGGAAGAGAGCCGGGCCCAGGGG
>JACRJN010000027.1 GCA_016235675.1 Candidatus Schekmanbacteria bacterium | reverse complement strand
CTTCAGGGCTGAACTTCAGGGCGTTAGCCCTGCAATTATGATTCTCAATACTTTCGGCGCGTTCCATACGAACACACCTTTTTTTGCAGCCCTAAGGGGCTGAAAATACGTGGCTGAAGCCACGGGACTACGTTTTTTAAATATATAAATATCTATCTTTAGGTGAACACTCTCTATTACTGAATACTCGGCCTTATTTGCAACCACCGTGCCACCTTAGTTTCAAACTCAAGAATATCTTATATTGTAATAGCTTAGAATAAGAAGTCAACAGACTATACTCGCTTCTATAATTAAGCCATTGTGTTAATATGCACACACCTTTATTTATACATTTGTAATTATCCTAGGCTATAATCTAATAATTTCAATCAATTAACCAGTGTGGCAATTACAACACAGTCTATAAAATTTCTTCGAACCCGCAGTTTTCCCGGACACAGGCCAGATGAAGCCCTTTGCCCCTCTTGTTTCGTTCCAGCAAATAGGTGGCGCCGCATTGGGGACAGGGCTTGGGCAGCGGTTTGTCCCACAGGGCGAAACTACATTTGGGGTATTGATCACAGCCGTAAAACACTTTACCTTTTTTGCTTTTCTTCTCCACAATAGTACCGGCACAGCCCGGCTGCGGGCAGGGCACGCCGGTAGGGATGCTTTGAATATGCTTGCAGTCCGGATAACTGGAGCAGGCTAAAAAAGTTCCGAAGCGCCCGGTCTTTTCTATCAAGGGGTTGCCGCATTTGGGACATTTATGATCAGTGACTTTGGCTTTCTGGGCGGTAACTTTCCCCTGCTCATCCGTGGTAAAATTCATCGAATTTTTACATTCGGGATAGTTGGAACAGGCCAGAAATTGCCCACGCCGCCCCCAGCGGATCACCATCTTCGCCCTGCATTTTTCACAAACCAGATCGGTTTCTTTGACCTCCCGGCGCACGTCTATTGTCGACTCGGCTTTTTCCAGGGTGGAGATAAAGGGCTGATAAAATTCCCGCAAGGTGCTGACCCAATTGACCTGCCCCTCCTCGATTTTGTCCAGTTCCTCTTCCATCTGGGCGGTAAAGGCGATGTCCAGCACCTGTGGGAAATTCGCCACCAGCAATTTATTGACCATCATCCCCAAAGGCGTGGGGTGAAAGCGCTTCTTCTCCTGATCGACATATTTGCGCGCCTGAATCGTGGCCATAATATTGGCGTAAGTGCTGGGGCGTCCGATACCTTTCTCCTCCAAGGCTTTGACCAGCGTGGCTTCGGTATAGCGCGGCGGTGCTTGAGTAAAATGCTGAGCGGGGGTGAGCTTATGCAGCTTCAATAGCTCTCCCGGCGCAAGCGGTGGCAGCTTCTTATTTTCCTCGTTTTCCTTCTCATCATCCAGACCCTCGATGTAGAGCGCCATAAACCCCGGAAACCTGAGCACCGAGCCGTTGGCGCGAAACAGACAACTTCCGGCCTCGATGTCCACCTGGGTCACGTCTAAAACGGCGGGAGGCATCTGACTGGCTACCATCCGCTGCCAAATCAGTTCGTATAAGCGGAAGTGATCTTTGGAAAGGATGCTCTTCAAGGCATCCGGCGTACGATAAACCGAAGAGGGACGGATGGCCTCATGAGCGTCTTGCGCCCCCTTCTTGCTGGCGTAGAAATTGGGCTTCTCCGGGACATATTCCCTGCCGTAGGTCTTGCCGATGAATTCCCGCGCCTCATCCTGCGCCTCTTTGGCCAGGCGGGTGGAATCGGTACGCATATAGGTAATCAAACCGACCTGACCTTCTCCCAGATCGATACCTTCATATAACTGTTGCGCTACCAACATGGTCTTTTTAGCGCTGAAACCTAATTTACGGGCGGCTTCCTGCTGTAATTTACTGGTAATAAAGGGGGGAACCGGCTTGCGCTGCTGCGGCTTGGTTCTTATATCCAGAACACGGTAATTTGCCCCATCAAGCTGGTTGAGAACATTTTGGGTTTGTTCCTCATTGGACAAATCGGCTTTCTTCTCTTTTATCTTGAAAAGCTTGGCTTCAAACAGCGGTGGCTTGTTTCCCTCTAACAATGCGGTGACTGACCAATATTCCTCCGGCCTGAAGGCCAGAATCTCTTCCTCCCGCTCGCAAACCAGACGCACCGCCACCGATTGCACCCGGCCTGCGCTCAAGCCCCGCTGGACTTTACGCCATAACAGCGGACTGAGTTTATAGCCCACCAGCCGGTCCAAAATCCGCCGCGCCTGTTGCGCGTTGACCAGATCGTCGTTAATGTGGGTGGGATGCTTGAGCGCTTCCACCACCGCGGTTTTAGTGATCTCATTGAAAAACAGGCGGCAGATTTTAGCCTTTTCCTTAGACAATTCCTGCGCCAGATGCCAGCAAATCGCCTCCCCCTCCCGATCAGGGTCGGGGGCCAGATAAATCTTTTCGGCGCTTACCGCGGCTTTTTTAATCTCGGCCAGGATTTTTCCCTTGCCGCGGATGGTTATGTATTTGGGGGCAAAATCTTTTTCCACATCCACCCCCAATTCTTTACCCGGCAAATCCTTGACATGCCCTGCTGATGCCTTGATTACATAGTCGGGACCTAAAAATTTAGCGATGGTTTTTACTTTGGTCGGAGACTCTACTACGATTAATGATTTCTTTGCCATTTATCACCTTAAGCTATACATTTGGCCGGGAGATTGCACTACCTTGTATTTCAGTTCCAGACTCATTAACAGCCCCAATACCTCCTGGGGCAAAAATTCACTGTTCATAACCAGCTCATCGACATGTACCGGATCGCAGGATAACAATTCCAGGATTTTTTGCTCGTCCTCCGTGATTTCATATGGTCCGGCCGCCGCCACTTCCTGTTTATTGGTTACGTCCGCTATTATTCCGGCAAACTGGGGATGCAATTCCTCCAGAATATCATCCACATTTTCCACCAGTTTGGCGCCTTGTTTGAGCAGCCGATGGGTGCCGCGGCTGGTCGGGGAATAGATGCTGCCCGGTACAGCGAATCCCTCCCTGCCCTGCTCTAAGGCGCATCCCATGGTAATCGACGCTCCGCTTTTGTCAGAGGCTTCCACCACCACCACGCCCAGCGATAAACCGGAAATCACCCGGTTGCGCGCCGGGAAATTATAGGCCAGCGGCCCTGTGTCCATAGAAAATTCGGAGACTACCGCGCCGTTTTGGGCGATCTTTTCCATCAAATCCCGGTTCTCCGGCGGATACACCACGGACAGACCGCAGCCTAAAACAGCAATGGTACGGCCTTTGGCTTTAATCGTCCCCCAATGAGCAGCGCTGTCGATGCCCCGCGCCATACCGCTGACTACGGTTATCCCTTTTTGCACTAACTGTGCGGATAAATCACCCGCCACCCGTTTCCCGTATTGACTGCATCTTCTGGAGCCGACTAAGGCGATCGCGTATTTATCGGTATCCTTCAATTCGCCTTTAACGTATAAGATAAAAGGTGGATCGAAAATCTGGCGCAGGTTATCCGGATATTCGTTATCCCGGATGCTGATAACCTTCACCCCGTGCTGTTCGATTAAGGCCAGCTCTTTTTCAAGCAGCGAACGGTAATCGAATTCGCTAATCGCCTGGGCAATTTTAGGGGTTAAGCCTTCTACCTGCTCCAGTTCAGGATAAGAAGCGGTTACGGCATCGATCGGGTCCTTAAAATGGGTCAACAGGCGGGATACAGTACTGCGTCCCACACCGGGAATCAGATTCAAAACCAGCCAGGCTTCTTGTTTGGTTAATGCTCGTTTCATGTTTACCCTAATAACCTGAGTTCGGGATAAGTTTATTGCAAATACAATAAGTTAGACATATCTGCAAATAATTTTCCCCTCTTTGACAAAGAGGGGTGGGGGAGATTTTCTAATTGAATCTAACCTTAAGTAATTATTCAAATACAGTATTTTATTGAAAAATATGATTTTTTATGGAAGATTAGAATATAAAAATCCCCCTTAATCCCCCTTTGCCAAAGGGGGAAACTATAGCTTGTTATCCCGAACTCAGGTTAATAATGCCGAGATACGAGATACGAACCGTTAAATCGTATCTCGTTAATTTAAAATTATACCAGGCAAAATAGCAAATAATCCAGTGAAAGTCAAAGGTAAAAAATTGGTAGCCTAGAAATAGGGAGACTTGAAAAAACCTTGCGAGGCTTCCTGCAAGAGGTTGCCTCTGCTTGATTTATTTCTTCCCGGTATCGAAAGTCCCCACCAACGGCACGCCCATTGCCCCGACGGGAATGTAGATTGTGGTATGATTTTGCGATCCCGCCATAGCCTTTTGCGCTTCGATGGCTTCGTGCTGTAAGTACTGGTTAGTAAGCTTGGCCTGAATGATTTCCGTGGCTTTGGCGATACCCTCCGCCTGGATGATTCTTTTCTGCTTTTCCTGCTCCTCGATGGAGATTTCCGTCTGTTTGCGCTCCAAAATTTGAGTGGCCGCCATTTTTTCCGCTACTGCATTGGCTACTTCGGCAGGGTATTGGATATTTCCCACTACAATACTTTTTACGGCAAATGGTGTGCCTGCGGTTAATTTGGAGACTTTTGCGTCCAGACTATTGTTAATGGGGGTTATGTTGTTTTTGACTTCCAGTCCGTTTAGAGATTGCACCTCTTCACGGGCAAAGGTACGTATCGGTTCTTTGAGAAAATTATTGTAGGCAACCACCACCACCCGTTCGGTTGTCTCCCTTTCCTGAATAGTCGAATATCTCTCCACAAACTCTTTCACCATATCGGGACGAACATTCCAAATCACATGCACCCGAAAGTTGATTTTAAGGTTGTCTTTTGAAAGTACGGATTCCTCACCGACAAAATCTTCCGTGTAGGTATAGGGGGTGATGCTGATGTTTTGCACCGACAATAACCAGGTGCGTCCGGGGGAAGTCGGCCCGGTTTGCAGACCGTAAAACCTGGCTTTCCCCAAAATCGCGCTCTGAGTAAGATAGCCGACGTAACCTGCCGGTGTATCCGGATTGGCTGAGAGCATAAACCAGATTACGCCCAACCCGATCAGTACCATCGATACACCCGAAACAATAGCCTTGTATTTCCCGCCGAAAACATTCCCATCCGTAATTAATGTGCGCGGCATGTAAGCAATCCTCCTTTTTTAGTAATGAAGTGTTTAAAACAATATAATTCTTAGGGAGTTACGACTTCACTCTTGACAAAACTTGAGTTGAATTAAGACGTAGCGTTGGGGTTTATCCCCAACAGCAGACGCAGGGATTTACCCCTGCCTCACAAGCGGGGGATAAACCCCATAAGCGCTAACTTAAGCAAGTTAAAGGTACAAAACAAGCTCCTTCCCCCTTGAGGGGGGAAGGTTGGGATGGGGGTGATTTGAAGGATGAAGGCGGAAGGATGAAGGATGAAAAAAGAGTTCTATTCTTTGGTTTTATTCATCCTTCATAATTCATCCTTCATCCTTTAAGTAATCACCCCCACCCAATCCCTCCCCCCTCAAGGGGGAGGGGAAATTGCTAAGTTAACGCTTATGGGATTGAATATCGTTTCTCACTGACAAATTCCCAAACCGGGTCCCGGCTTCTTGCCTGTATACATATTTATAATCGTTAAATCGCCTTTTTTCACCCAGTTATTGCCGTTGAAATCGGCATTCGGATTATAATTCTGATCTCCTAATTTAGAACCGTAGGCTGCTTCGAAAATAGCCATATCGGCGCTATCGACAATACAATCGTTGTTTAAATCGGGGTCGCAGAGATTGCCGTAACCGTCGCCATCGGTATCACGCTGGTTTGCATTAGGCTTAAAGGTGCAATTATCCAGGCAATCCATCACCCCGTCTTTATCGGTATCGATTTCTACCCCAACCGCCGCGCCTGAACTTTCGTTACCGTAAATATCTTTTACGGTAATTTTAAAGCCGCAAAGCCTTACCCCCGGCTTCGTCATGGTATAAGCTCCATCACTGTAGTAAAGCCTAACCAAATGCCATACTTTATTATAATCGTGTCCCGCACGTTTGATATAAAGGGTATAGGGAAAATCGGCAATATCGCAATCGATATTTTCGCTGGGAATCCAGGTCAGTTTAAGCGTTTTGTCTGGCTGTACCTCCGCCCGGAGTTTGCTAATATCTTTAGGCGGGGTATGGTCTGCGGCGGCGGTAAAATCGATCGCTTCAGCCAAACTGTTTCCGTTATAGTCCTCAGCCAGGATTTGAACTGTTTGGTTTGTTCCGGGGACAAATTTGTTTTCCGGCTTATAATATACCAGATAATCCGGATATACCCCGTTTCCATCGGTTATGGCGGTTTTTTCAGCCGGTTTTTCCTGCCCGTTTAGTCTAAAAACCAGGCTGTCCGGATTGACCCCGCTGCCGTTATCCCGCAACTTAAATTGAATGGCGCTATTTACGGACACCCCGGTTTGCCCGTCGACCGGGGATAAATCGTCCAGGTAAGGGGGATTATTTTCCGCACCGGCGTTGCCTGTGGTAAAATTGATGTCGGCGGCTAATGGATTCCCCTGCAAATCATCCGCGGCGATATTCAGCGTATAAGGGGTATCGGGTTCCAGCTGGGACGGTTGAAAAACTACTTTCAACTTGCTGTAATTATTGTCGATATTGCAGGGAGTCGCTGCAAAACCGCACTCTCCCGCACCGTTACTCAGATTTAAAGCGACACTGTTTTTATCGATTCCGTCTCCCGTGTCCTTCAGATAGACAATAATCGTCGGTTGTAATGATACTCCTGAAGCGCCGTCCGCCGGAACGGAGTTGATCGATAACGGAGGATCGGTATCCGGGGCCGGAGTCAAGGCCGCTTGCTCCGGGGTTTCGAATTTATACTGGAATTCTTGGATGATGGTGTAGTAATCGCCTTCCTGCGGATGATCCTCAGGGCTAAATGACGGCGAAACGGTGGCAAGATTGGTAGCTTTCACATATCCGGTAATATTCAGCCATTTAACCGGTTCACCGTTACGGAATGTGACTAAAATCATGCCGGTATAAAAGTTATTGGCCTTAAAATGATAACCGGCCAATTTCACCTCATTTAAAGCCGCGCCGGTCTGACTGGGGAAATAACCGATGTCGGTGTAATCACCTCTGGTCGCTTCCAGATATTTGAAATTACGGGACAGTCCGATATAATCAACCGGCGGCGGGTTGTAACCGCCAAGATGAAACAGGGGGGATTCGACATCCGGCTTAAGCCCAAAATCCGGGATAAAAGCGCCCGCATTGTAGGCGCTGGTTTCGTGATCGGGATCGGAGAAAAAGTATTGGGGCGGAAACCCTCCGCTTCCGCTGTTTTGGCCGAAATAAAAAGTATTATCGCCGGGGGCATTGTCGGCGCCCAAAAGATAACCGTCCAATGTCCCGTCCGTATCCAATCCGCTGTTTCCCCAGTGCATAACCAGGTTGCGGTCGACAGCACCCGGTCGGTAGAGCTTAACAGTATTATAACCGGCGTTACTCATCAGTTTAATACCCAACCCCACCCGGTAGATAATATTATTCTTAACATCTTCCAGAACAGAGGGGGTATATTCATATACCCCGGTCTCGCCGGCCAAGATTCCCACCCCTTCAAAAGCGCCGTTGGCATAGTTTCCGCCGACAATTAAATTGTGGCTGATATTTTCGGCAATGCCTGCATCCAGTTCAATCTGTCCGAATTCCTGACTAGCTTGTGAATAGCATTTGTTATTCTCAGCCAAGACGCAACCGTTGGCCGCGATCAGATTCTGCTCGATCCCGGCTTTGGAAACAAACAGCCTGACCCCGGAATAGCCGTTGTTTATAATGCTGTTATTGCTGATCAAAGCCTCGCTTTGACTGGCCAGAAAGATCCCGCGGCCGCCCTCGTTGTCATAAATCCGGTTTCCTTCGCCCGGCTCTCCCCCGATTTGTAAATAAGAGTTGCAGGAGATGATGCCGCCGGTATTATTATGCAAAATATCGTTATCCTTGATCTTGATCTTATCGCAGGGATTGCCGCTGCTCTGGATGCCGATTCCCAAATCGTTGTCTTCGATCCGGTTGCCGGCAATTTCCATCTCCTGCCCGGTGGAAAACAGTCCTATGCCGGTTTGCCCGTTATACTGGATTAAATTCCATTTAATGGAAGGGGCGGATTGCTGGGTGGAAACCAACCCCACAAACTTATTGGATATAATTTGGTTGCCCCAGATTTGGGGAGTGGAACCGTCGAGAACAGAGACCGCCGCACACCCCGTCGATTTCTCTTTTTCACAGTCGGAGATAGCCAGCCTGGGTAAACATTGGGATTCAAACATTCCCCAACTGTTATTGACAATACTGTTTGCCAGCGGACTATTATAATCGTTGCCGCCGCCGATAACCGGGGAGGAGGCGTCCATTACCGCGATACCGGTTTTCATGTTTAGCATAACGGTACAGCCGACAATGGTGGGAGCGGCTCCGTAACGCACCGCGATTCCCGTTTCATTATTGGTTACATTTAAATCCTTCAGCAGTACGCGGGTATTCTTGCCCCCGACCATGATCCCCGCTCCCGGATCCGCGCCGGGGCGGGAAAATCCCCCGGAAAGAGTCAGATTTTGAATAGTGCCGCTTACCCCTCCGTTCCAGGTGATAGTGTGATCGCCGTTATCCCCGACTTGATCGCCGTTTTGATCGCCGTCAATCACCACCCAGAAATTAAGCAGGCGGGAAGATGCCGGGGGGAGATGTCTGGCTTGCAGATTGCCGGTGTAAAGATCGAGAGTGATTGGCTTAGCAATAAATAAATTTTCATAATAAGCAGTAATGGTAAGGCGTTTTGCAATCGAATAGGCCGCATAAGGCACGATTTTAACTATATCACCGTCGGCGGCAATGTTGATCGCGGTCTGAACGGTTTTGACCGCCCCGGTGCCCCCTGGCGTATCGGTACATGTCGCCAGACTGCCGTCACCGTCTACAGCACAGGAACCGTTGGCATAGCGTTCCACAGCCGAAGCCGGTGAAATAAAGAGAAAAACCCCCGTCGTTAACCACAACAACCGCGTTCTGAGACGTTTTACATTACCCATAGGTCAACTCCATAAAGTTATAACATAAAATATATGTCAATTACTGTCCATACGGGTATGTTAGGTCACAATTTAATTTGTGTCAACTAAAAATTGGTGCAGCGGACGCTAATTTCATAAGTTCAAAATACAGGAGTATATGGTATAATATCATTTTCCGGTTTGTCATTCCCGAATGATTTTATCGGGAATCCACTAATTGTAGGGTGGGCTGTGCCCACCATTTTAAACTATTTTTGGCTGATATTTGACTGGCATAAATACTGTTAGGGCATCAAATTTGGTGGGCACAGCCCACCCTACTTAAGTCGACAGCATTGCCGTATATCAATTCCCGTAATTTTGGCGGGCACTACCCTGCTGATTTCCCTAAAAGGAGAACGTCTGAATGGTAGACATCAATAAATTTACCGAAAAGGCGCAGAGCGCGCTGGCATCTGCCCAACGTTTGGCTGGCGCGCGCAATCATCAACAAATCGAGAGTGAACATTTATTTCTGAGCCTGATGGAGGATGCGGGCGGACTGATACCCAGTATTCTGGAAAAAATGGGGGTTGCGCCTGCCGCCTTTCATCCGCGTTTGGAACAGATGATCGGCCAATTTCCCCAGGTCAGCGGAGGCGGGCAGGTCTATTTGGGGCAGCGTTTAAATAAGCTGTTGCTGTGCGCCGAATCTGAGGCCGGGAAATTGCACGATGACTTTGTCAGCGTGGAGCATTTTCTGCTGGCTGTTATGGGAGCGGACAAAGGCGATCCGTTGCTCAATTTATTCAAGCAGTTCGGGATTACGCATGATAAGTTACTGCAAACATTGGCCGAGGTGCGCGGCGGGCAACGGGTGACTTCCCAAAATCCTGAGACTACCTATCAAGCGCTGGAGAAGTATGGTCGGGACTTGACCAACGAGGCGCGGCGGGGCAAATTAGACCCGGTAATCGGGCGGGATGAGGAAATCCGCCGGGTGATCCAGGTGCTTTCCCGGCGCACCAAAAACAACCCGGTGCTGATCGGCGAGCCGGGGGTGGGTAAAACCGCCATCGCCGAAGGTCTGGCGCAGCGGATTGTGCGCGGGGATGTACCGGAGGGGTTGAAGGACAAACAGATCAATTCCCTGGATATGGGCGCTTTAATTGCCGGGGCAAAATACCGTGGCGAATTTGAGGAACGTCTCAAGGCGGTGCTAAAGGAAGTGCAGCGCTCCAACGGGCAGGTGATCCTGTTCATCGATGAGTTGCATAATGTGGTGGGAGCAGGTAAAGCCGAAGGGGCAATGGACGCCGGTAACCTGTTGAAACCGATGCTGGCGCGGGGGGAACTGCATTGCATCGGGGCAACCACCTTGAATGAATACCGCAAATATGTGGAAAAAGACGCCGCCCTGGAACGCCGCTTCCAGCCGGTGCTGGTGGAAGAACCCAACGTTGAGGATACCATCTCCATCCTGCGCGGCTTGAAAGAACGTTATGAGATTCACCACGGGGTACGCATCAAAGATGCAGCCCTGGTTTCGGCGGCGGTTTTGAGCCACCGCTATATCAGCGACCGCTTCCTGCCGGATAAGGCTATCGATCTGGTGGACGAATCGGCGGCCAAACTGCGTACCGAGATCGACAGTATGCCCGCCGAACTGGACGAAATCACCCGCAAGGTGATGCAACTGGAAATCGAGCGGGAGGCTTTGCGCAAGGAAAAGGATCAAGCCTCCCAAGACCGCTTGCTGAAACTGGAACAGGAGTTGGCGGGGCTGAAGGATAATCAGAGCGGTTTACAAGCGCGCTGGCAGGTGGAAAAGGAAAACATCTCCCGCCTGCGCACCCTGCGTGAGCAATTGGAGGAAATCCGCCTGCAAATCGAGCAGGCCGAACGCAGCTATGACTTGAACAAGGCCGCCGAACTCAAATACGGCAAATTAAATGACCTGGAACAAAAAATCAAACAGGCCGAGGCCGCGATTACCGCCAGGAACGGCGCCAGCCGCTTGTTGAAAGAAGAGGTGGACGAGGACGATATCGCGGCGGTAGTCAGCCGCTGGAGCGGTATTCCGGTCACCAAATTGCTGGAAGGGGAAAAAGAAAAGCTGATACGCCTGGAAGATCATTTGCACGAACGGGTAATCGGGCAGGATGAGGCGGTGACCGCGGTGGCCAATGCCGTGATCCGCTCACGTGCCGGTATCAAAGACCCGGCCAAGCCGATTGGCAGCTTTATCTTTTTAGGGCCGAGCGGCGTAGGCAAGACCGAGTTGGCGCGAACCTTGGCCGCTTTCTTATTCGATGACGAGCAGGCGATGATCCGCATCGATATGTCGGAATATATGGAAAAGCATACCGTCGCCCGCCTGATCGGAGCACCTCCCGGCTATGTCGGCTATGAGGAAGGGGGGCAGTTGACCGAGGCGGTACGCCGTCATCCCTATTCTGTAATATTGTTCGATGAGATTGAGAAGGCGCATCACGATGTTTTCAATGTCCTGCTGCAAATCATGGACGACGGGCGTCTCACCGATTCGCACGGGCGGACGGTGGATTTCAAGAATACCGTGCTGATTATGACCTCCAACATCGGCAGCCGACATATCCTGGGCTATCGGGAGACCGACGAGGAAAGTTACCGGGAGATGAAGGGTATGGTTATGGAAAATCTGCGGGAAAGTTTCAAGCCGGAGTTTCTCAACCGGGTGGACGAGATTTTGGTCTTCCATGCCCTGAAAAAGGAACAATTGAATAAAATCGTCAGCATTCAGTTGAAACACCTGCATAAACGTCTGGCCGACCGCAAAATTCAGTTGGAGGTAACACCGTCGGCCTTGGATTTACTTAGTCATGCAGGTTATGATCCGAATTACGGGGCGCGTCCAATCAAGCGTGCCATCCAGCAACACTTGGAAAACCCTCTGGCTAAGCAACTCATCGCCGGACAGATCAAGGAAGGCAGCCTGGTTAAAGTGGAAAGGCAAGGGGAGCAATTGGCGTTTAAAGTCGCGTAGGGGCATCTTTTACTTAAGACGTAGCGTTGGGGTTTATCCCCATAAGCGCTAAGTTGTTTTCAATCCCCTCCCCCTTGAGGGGGGAGGGCTAGGGTGGGGGTAATTCGGAATTTATGAGTAGTGTCAAAGCTAGAGAGTTGCGGAAAAACTTAACAGACGCCGAGCGAAAATTGTGG
>JACRJN010000031.1 GCA_016235675.1 Candidatus Schekmanbacteria bacterium | reverse complement strand
TGGAGAAAAAACTGATCATCGAAGTTGATGGCAGTCAGCATTCTGAGCACGCTGATGCCAGACGCAGCCAGTGGCTGCAAAAGGAAGGCTATCAGATAATAAGATTTTGGAATAATCAGGTTTTGCAGCAAAAAGAGGCGGCCGGTGATATAATTTGGACAGCTTTGAATAAGCCCGATAATCACCCCCACCCCCACCCCCACCCACCCCCCTCAAGGGGGAGGGCGCAGGAAAAAACAACTTAGCGCTTATGCGGGGTTTCCCCCAATGCTGTTGACTTAAGGAATTGTCATTGCGAGGCAGCCGCAGTGCCGGGGCTTTAGCCCTGGAAGATCAGCCCTAAAGGGCTGAGACTACGAAATTCAAGAATCCTGTCATACAATCCACATGAAACTTATTTTAGAAAAAGACACCGATTTAACATTCCCGCAGACCGTAATCCTCAAAGCCTCCGCCGGATCGGGCAAGACCCATGCGCTTACCAAACGCTTTGTGCAATTTCTGCTCTCCGATCAGATCAAATATCAAAATTTAAATAACATCCTGGCGATCACCTTTTCCAACAACGCGACCAAAGAGATGAAGGAGCGGATTCTTTCCTGGCTGAAGGAGGTCTATTTTAAGGATGAGAATAAAATCAATGAATTGCTGCAAATTCTGTCTTTTGATCGGGATGAGCTAATCCGCAAGTCGGAATATCTGATCGACGAAATACTTACCCATTACAGCGATTTCGGGGTAAAGACCATCGACAGCTTTATGGTGTCGATCTATAAGGCGTCGGCTATTGACTTAGGCTACAGCCCGGATTTTGAAATCCATATGAACAGTCAATATCTGATGGACTATGCCTTCGATTTATTCTTTCGGGAATTGCCCGATCCCCGCATCCTGGAGGAAGTAATCGATTCCGAGATTAGAAACCGGCAGGACGCCCAATCCTTCCCCTGGAATCCCTCCCCGCTGCTTTTACAAAAGATCAAGGAGATTTATAGTAAATTATCCGCTATCGGTAAAAGAGTCAATATCCCGGATGTTTCCGAAGGTCAAAAAATAGAAGCCGGGATACGAAACCACGCATATCAGCTTGATTTGGCTATCGAAAAATCGGGATTGGAGAGAAGCAAGGTCAAGACATTCGCTACGATTTTAACCAGCGTCAAATATAACCGCTACCCCAATCTGATCGGGATCGGGATTTCTAAACCCCCGGTAAACAAGCCCAGGAAAATAACGGTGGAATATGACGATATAGTAACTATGTGGGAGCAACTTGGCCAACTAATCAAAGATTATCATGCCTTTTACGCCCGCGCCTATTTCGCGCCCTATTTACGGGTATATGCGGAATTCAAGCAGATTCTGGAGGAGGTCAAGAAAAAGGAGGCGGTGGTATTTATTGAAGATGTGAGTAAGAATCTGGCCGCTTATCTTGGCGCCAGTATTGTTCCCGATGTGTATTTCCGCCTGGGGGAGACGATTTTCCATTATCTGATCGATGAATTCCAGGACACATCCCCCCTGCAATGGAACAACCTGTTTCCGCTGATAGAAAATTCGCTCTCCCAGGGAGGCAGCCTGTTGGCGGTCGGCGACACCAAGCAATCAATCTACGGATTCAGGAACGCCGATTACCGGATTATGCGAAGTTTGGAGGCGGTCAATCCCTTTCCTTCCTCATATCACGAGGTGCGGGAGCTAACCGTTAATTACCGCAGTTTCCAGGGGATTTGCGATTTCAACCAGAGGGTGTTCCTGGAAACGCTCCCCCATCAGGAACAATACCGGGAAGCCGCTCAAAGAAGCGGGCTGAGCGATTATCAGCAGGATATAAAAAGCGGGCATGAGGGATTAGGCCAGGTGGAGCTAGCCTTCCTGGAAAAAGACGCCGACAATCCGGCGGAAAAACAAAAGGTTCAGGAGTTGATCCGGGCATTAAAAAATAAGGGCTATCAGTATGCGGATATTGCCGTGCTGACCTTCAGGAACGAGCAGGTAGTCAATGTCACCGCCTGGCTGAATGAACTGGACATCCCGTTTATCTCCTATAGCAGCTTGGACATCCGCAAGAGGAAAATCACCGGGGAGATCATTTCTCTGTTGAAATTCCTCGACTCCCCGCCCGATGATCTATCTTTCATTACCTTCCTGTTGGGTGACGTGTTCAGCAAAGCGCGGGAGATGGATAAAATCTGTCTGACAAGTGATGAATTGAATGCTTTCTTTTTCGAAAACCGCAAAAACCGCCCCTTGTACAAACATTTTCAAGCTAATTTCAGCGCCATCTGGGAGCGTTATTTCAGCCGTTTGTTTAAAACCGTGGGATACATGCCCCTCTATGATTTGGTTTGTGAAATCTACAGAACTTTTAATGTTTTTCAGACCTTCCATGACGAGCAGGCCACGGTTATTAAGGTGTTGGAGATCATCAAGGATTTTGAAGACACCGGCAAAAATAATCTGCGGGATTTTATCAAATATACCGAGAACGAGGAGAATGGCAACTCCGATTGGGATGTGAATATCCCGGCGGACATCGACGCGGTAAAGGTTATGACGGTGCATAAGGCCAAGGGGCTGGGGTTCCCGGTAGCGATTGTGCTGCTTTATAATGATACCTTCCGGGGTTTTCCCCAAATTATCCAGGATAAAGGCGACGCGGTTAATCTGCTGAAAATAAACGGCGCCATCGCCGATTATGTGCCTGAATACGGGAAGCTCTACGAGGAAGAGAAGACTAAGGAGATGGTCAATAAGCTGAACGCCCTGTATGTGAGCTTTACCCGCGCCGAGCATGAGCTACACGTGATAGGCATCGGCGAGCGGTCGAAATATCCGCTGGATTTCCTGCCGGAGTATATTTGGGCTCCAGGCTCTGGGATCCAGGCTCCAGGCTTTAGGCTCTGGGCTTTCGAACTAGCCCGAAGCCCGAAGCCCGAAGCCCATAGCCCAGTAAAATCTTATCCCGGCCTGAATGTGATCCATAATCAGGGGCCGGAAACCTTTGCCGCCCAAACGGTAAAGATGATCAACCTGGAGGAGCGCAGGCGCGGGGATTTCATCCACCGGGCGCTGTCGTATATCGATTATATCGACGTTGATTTTGAATCAAGTTTGGTGGAGATAATCGAACAATTGAATCTGACCTTGGGCAAGAGCTATTCGATTACCACCATTCAGGACAGCTTACGGGAATTTCTCCAAGATCGGGAGATTAAAGAATTTTTTGTCGCCAAACCGGGAAGAATCATCTTAAAGGAGCAGGAATTTGCCGATACCAACGGCAATTTATTCAGAATGGACAGAGTAGTTGTAGATGAACATCTGGCCACGGTGATCGATTTTAAAACCGGCCAAGATTCCGGGAAGGAAGCAGGCTATATTTTACAGGTACGCAATTATTTGAATCTATTGAAGGATATTTACCCGGATAAGCGTACCCAGGGGATAATCGCTTATATTGATTTGAAGGAAATTAAATATATTTAACCATAATTGATTGGTAGCGTAGAAATACAGAGACCTGAAGCGTCATTGCGAGCGGAGCGAAGCAATCTGTTCCCGTGTGTCTGAGATTGCTTCGGCGATAAGGCTGCCTCGCAATGACACTTTCAAGACCCTGAGACCCATGAATTCTCTGTGTCTCCATGTCTCCGTGTGAGATTTTTAAATATATGAACACCATCCTTATTCCGCCGCCACAAAATTTAATCGACGAGATAGTCAGCCGATTGGAAACCAACGGCAAGGATTACTCCGCCAATCTGGTGGTTTTCCCCGGTAAAAGGCCGTCCCATTTCCTGAGGAAGGCTTTAGTCCGGAAGGAAAAATCCGCACTTATCCCGCCCCAGATTTTTTCTATGGACGAGTTTATCGATTTTGTCTATGAGAAGATGTTAGGCAAGATTGACAAAAAACTGGAGGTGTTGGACGCGGTGGCCATTCTCCATCGGATTCATACCCATGCACCATCTCGCTTCGGGGGGGATAATTTTTTAAAACCCGATTTCTTCTTTCCCCTGGGATTCAAGCTCTATCATGATCTGGAGGAGCTTTATATCGAAGGGGTCAGCGTGCAGAGGGTGCGGGAGATCGATAGTTTGGCGGAAGAAACCATCCCGCAAAAAACCACGGAGAATCTGCATCTATTGTCCGGCTTTTATGAAACCTTCTACCAAAAGATCAAGGAGGGCAATTATTCCACCCGCTCCTCAAGGTATAAGACGGCGGCGGATGCGGACATCGGTAAATATTTCAATGATTATACCAAGATAATCTTCGCCGGTTTTTTTGCCCTGACCTGTGCGGAGCAAAGCATCTTCAAACATCTGATGAATCTGGATCAAACCCGGCTGATTTTCCAGGATGGCGGCGGGATGAAAGAAAATTTAGCCGGGTTGGGGATAGCTGGTTCTAGTTTATCTCCCTCTCCCCTGGCGGGAGAGGGTCGGGGTGTCAGAATCACCCCCACCCTAACCCTTCCCCATCAAGGGGGAGGGGATATTCTGAAATATCACCCTACAACCGAGCCGCAAATCTTTTTCTACAAAAGCCCCGATACCCACGGACAAGTCTACGGGGTGAGCCGTATTTTGAAAGAAAAGCTTTCCGCCGCCGCTTTCTGTGCCGAACAAACCGTGATCGCCGTCCCCCTGGCGGATACCGTTTTCCCGCTCTATAACCACACCCTGCCCCTGCTTGATCCCGATAATTACAATATCTCCCTGGGCTATCCCCTGCATCGCACCCCCTTGTTCGGGTTCTTGAATAATCTGATGCAGCTTATCGGCTCGATGGACAGCCGCGGCCGCTTCTTTGTCCCGGATTACCTGACCTTTGTGCTCCATCCCTATACCAAGAACATCCGCTTTAACGACCGCGCCGATATTACCAGAATGCTCTTTCATACGCTTGAGGAAACTTTAAGCGAAAACGGCGCCCGGAATTTTTTGAGCCTTGCGGAAATAGAAGCCGATGAAAAAATAGCGGGAAACATTAAAGATAAAATTTTAACGGTAGAAAAAGACATCGATTATGAGTCCTTGCAGCAGCACCTGAAAACCATTCATCAGCAGACCATCAGCCAGATGCTGGCTTTTGAAAATATCGGGGATTTTTCCCAGAAAACTACCGGAATTTTAACCTATATCTATGAAAAAAGCACCGCTCCCCTGCATCCCTTTTTCTATCCCTATCTGGAAACCTTTATTACCCACCTGGAGATTATCGGCGGCTCGTTGCTGAAGGAAGTCCCTTTCGAAGGAACGGGCGCTTATTTTGCCCTGTTCAAACGATATATCATGACCTGCCATACCCCATTTAAGGGCACGCCGGTAAAGGGCTTGCAGGTCTTGGGCTTTCTGGAAACCAGGAACCTGAACTTCGACACCGTCATTTTCCTGGATACGAACGAGGAGATCATCCCCGGCGGCAAGAAAGAAGATTCCATTCTGCCCTATAAAGCCCGGCGGATATTGGGACTTCCCACCTATATCGAAAGGGAGAAGATCGCGGCCTATTATTTTGAAACCCTGATCAAGGGGGCGAAAGAGGTACACCTGTTTTATACGGAAGCCAGGCAGAACGAAAAAGCCGCTTCGTAGAAAAACTTTGCTGGGAAAAGCAGAAAAGGGAACAGGTGCGGGATTCCAAAGAGTATATAAAATCGATCCAATATTCGGTAAAGCTCAAGCCGTCGCACCCCAAACCGCTGGAAAAAACCCCGACAGTCAGCGGTTTTTTGCAGAATTTTCCCTACAGCGCTTCCTCTCTGGACAGCTATCTTTCCTGCCCCTTCAAGTTTTATTATCGGTATGTGTTGAGGGTAAAAGCCAAAGAGGATAACGCCGATTTATATATCGGAAATATCGTCCATGAGGCGCTGTATAAGTATTTCCAGGGGAAAACGCAACGGACACTTACCGAAAACGATTTAAATACCGGGGAATTAGACCTGATTATCGCTAATCTTTTTGAAAAGCGTTACGGTCAGAACCTGCCGGGCAATGTTTATCTATTAAGACGGCAAATCAGAAAGCATCTGGCGGATTTTATTGAAAATTATCAAATTCCCCTGGTCAGAAATTGCTCGGTGGAAGTTATTCATCTTGAGCATCAA
This sequence comes from Candidatus Schekmanbacteria bacterium, assembly GCA_016235675.1. Taxonomy (GTDB): domain Bacteria; phylum SZUA-182; class SZUA-182; order SZUA-182; family SZUA-182; genus JACRJN01. Next base: position 7,022 of record JACRJN010000031.1, on the reverse strand, counting down.
ATAAATTTTATTAAAAATTCTTATCGTTTTTTTGCCAAACTGGATCGGGTGGAAAAAAGAAACGGGCGAGTTACCATAATCGATTATAAAACATCCAGTAACAAAGATTACTTAAGAATTAACTTTAATAAGCTTGATGTATCTATCAGAGATACATGGCCTGATGCTATCGGCAGCCTTCAGTTGCCGGTTTATCTTCTGGCTTATTCGGAGGCGGAAAAGACTTGTGCGGAAAATATCGATTGCCTGTTTTTATTGCTGGGAATGACCGAATTAAATGATAAAATCGAAGCGCCGCTGTTTAATAATAGTGAAGAGGCAGAAGAAGAAGATGCCATCCTGCAAACCGTAATTTGGGAATTGCTCAAAGAAATTACCGATATTGATCAACCATTCCTGCCGACCGATAAACCCAGGGATTTATGCCCCGATTGTGATTTTAGGTATATTTGCAGCGTTTGATAACGATCTATAATTCAAGCCTTCCAGATGAACATGTCTTTAGTCTCAGCCTAAGCTGAAAATGCGCGGCTAAAGCCACGGGACTACATTTTTTATTAATTCTTCGTGTACTTTGGACAAAAGGCATTTTCAGATAAAATCCCACATATTGTAGTTACCAGGTTTATCGGCTACCACAGGCTGTACCTGATGAATCAAGTAACTACTTTTTGAACGCAAATTAGTATAGGCCTTACCGTTACCTTTAAGATTTCTCAAAAAATAATCTAATTGTTTACATTTTTTTGTTGACAAACAAGATTATAAAGGATTACTATAAGGGAATACATATTCATTATGTTTGAAGAAATATCAATATTAAACTTTAATAAAAAATATGAAGGGAGGTGAGTACGTATGAAAAAATTCAGTCTTTCGATTGCAGCCGCTTTTTTAAGCGCAATGCTTTTTGCCGGAGCAGCTTCGGCGATGACTATAGGTGAATCTGCTTTAGCCGATTGGTATAAGAACAGCGTAGATGTTTATGTTGACTGGATTGTATACAATCCGGGTACGTGGAGTTCATTAACCACAGGTACATGGGAGAAAAAAGGTTCTCCATGGGATCCGGTTAATGATTACCTCTATACATACCAGTTAGAAAATCCGTCTGCCAAGAGATTCAGCAGCACCAGCCTGGCAATTCCGGCATTATCCGTTCACACTTATGGTTGGGTTGTGGATGAAGATTTGGATACCGCAGTTACCTGGAACCATAATATCGGCTCGGAGCATGAATTAGCGAATCTCGGCATTATAAATCCGGATAATGCTTATTATGTAACAGATCCTGCTGATTCTAAGGTGCAATGGACATTTTTTAGCAGTACCGGGTTGCCGGCCAAGTATGAATCTAGTGTTTTGTATTTCACCAGTCCGCTAAAACCTACTTTCTCGGAGATTGTTATCCAAGACAGTACTTCTCAGTGGCATGGTGCAGTACCGGCCCCTACACCTGAGCCGGGGACTTTAGCGTTGTTAGCTGCTATTGGCGGTAGTTTTGTCTTTGCTGCGAAGAGAAAAAATAGTCAAACAGTTTGACGGTTTCTCGAAATAGTTTAGTGGCCCTGGTAGCAAAGACGGCGCCTGAATGGGTGCTGTCTTTGCTTACCCTCCAGACATAACGTTTTAGCGTATGACTGTAGCAGACCTAAAGGTGTGCGCTACAATAAACATTTAAAACAAAAAAGAACAAGTTTATACTTGACAACATAATTATTATGTATTATATTGGGAATATCAACAATACATTATTAATAACCAGCATGGTGGGGAGGAAAAAATGGGGAAATTAAAAAATAACTTAATAACGGCCGGCTTTTTGGTGGGTTTATTTTTACTGCCGAATTTAGCACAGGCGGCTTTAGCGCCGGGACAAGAGGTATTTTTTATCAATATGATGCCGCAAATTTCCGGCGGCCCTCTGGTATATGATATTAATTTTTCTTTAATCAATAGCGACTTTATCCCTGAATTAGAGGGAGGGGAAGTTATTAAAATGACAAGCGCCTCCTGGGCGGTTTTCGTGGCGGATTACTCCCCGAACACGTCGCTTCGCGCCAGCATAGAGGGAGAGTTTCTGGGTACGGTTAATTTAGATGATTTACCCCCGGGGAGCGGTGCCTGGGGAGTGGATATGTCGGAAGCGGCCTACAGGAAGTTAGAAGATTTCAACGGTTTGGTCAGGGTTGAAGTATTAACCGGTAATTTAGGCTATGTAGATTCTGCTGTTGCAGGCACCGGTGTTGTCGGAGGCGTACCGGAACCGTTGTCGCTTCTTTTATTAAGCGGCGGGATAATTGGCCTTGGCGGAAAGAAGTTTTTTAGAAAAAACTAAGCGCAATTAACAAAACGGCGGGGTTTAAAAAAACATAAAAACATTAGGAAGTGAAAAAATGGCAAAATTAAATAAAAACAAAAAAACATTAATAAGATCAGGTATATTATTCTTAATTATGGTTTTTTTGCCTATAACCGCGCTGGCCTTGCCGATCAACACTTCATTTTTGTTTAAAGATTTTAAGACAGTAAATAAAGTCATTTCGACAAACACCGGGCGGCCGACCAGTTTGAGCTATACTCATACCTTAGAATCTACTGATTTTAATCCGGTTATCTCTCCCACCGATAAAATCGATATTCAAAGCAACGCCTTGACGTTAGTGCAAATGTCGGTTGTTCCTGATCCCGGATATAACATGACTATCGTTGCCAAACTGGATGATATTTTTATCGGCAGCGAAACTTTTTCCAGTAAAGCACTTACCCATATCTGGGCTATCAATATGACCGACCCTGATGCAATCAACGCCATGGAGAATTTGGTCGGTAATGTTTGGTTCGGCATTACTTCAGGATCGGGAAGAGTAACTTTATACTCATCGATAATGTCCGGTACCGGCATCGCTAACCCTGTGCCTGAGCCATCTTCAATATTATTGCTGATAGGCTGTGTCGGCAGTGGTTTTGTTTACTTGAGAAAAAAGCCATCTTGTTGTTAAAGACCAATACAGTTCACTTAAGGATTTTACACCACATATTCGTAGCGCGGGGGTTCATCCCCCGCTTCCAACGCCCGTGCGTCTGCATGTTGGGGATAAACCCCAACGCTACATAATTTAGCTTAAGTGAACTCTATTGTGTTAAAGAGGGGATATTCCACTAAATAAATATAGAAATAATTTTTCGGGAGCGATATAATAAGCTTAGCTTTATATAATTATCAATACCCCCGGAAAGAATTAACTAAGTTAGATAGTTATAAAAAGGCGCTCAAATATTTGAGCGTTTTTTGTTTATAGGGAAAGGTAAGGAATTTGTCAAAGTCATTTGGGATACATATAAAAAGAGAATTAATAGTCTTAATTTTTACGATCATCTGTTATGGTTGTGCCGGAAAAACCAAAGAAGATTATATTAAAAGAGCGGAAAAACATTTAGATAAAAATGAATATACGGAAGCCATTATAGAATTTAAAAATGCGGCTCAATTAGACCCGGCCGACGCCAAAATTCGTTTTTCTTTAGGCAAGGCTTATCTGCATCTGAAAGATTTCAAGAACGCCTATCAGGAATTGCTCAAAACCACAGAACTGGCTCCCGATCTTTTAGAGGCTCAAACAAGATTGGGAAAACTCTATCTGCTTTTCGGTCAGTTCGATAGAGCGCAAGAGACGGCAAAGACAATAGTCTCCAAGAATCCCAAAAATATCGAAGGCTATTTGCTTTTATCTAACGCTCTAGCCGCACAAAACCAATTGCCGCAGGCTATCGCCCAACTGGAAACAGCTCTTTCTTTAGACCCCCGAAAGATTTCTACCTGCATAGAATTAGCCAAATTATATTTAGCGCAGGAAAATTATGCACAAGCTAAATTATACTGTGACCAGGCGCTGAATATTGACCCCAATTCCATCGACGTCCATTTGTTTATGGGGCGCTATTACCTTTTAAATAAAAATTACGCGGATGCGGAAAAAGAGTTTGTACAGGTAACCAGGCTTAACACTAAAGAGTCTACCTATCAGATTATTTTGGGTAACTTCTACCTCTATCTCCAAAAATCCCAGGAGGCGTTAGCTTGTTATCACCAGGCGCTGGATTTAGCCCCGGAAGCAATCCCGGCACGCAGATTAATCGCTAAGGTGCTTTTATCTACCGGACATTATGCACAAGCGGGGAAAATAATCAGTGACTCCCTTAAAAAATTTACCCATGATACTGAATTGCGTGTTTTAAAAGGGCGGTTACATTATTTGCAGAAAGACTACCCAAAAGCCCAGGAAGAATTTGCCCTGGTTTTAAAGGATGATGCCAATAATGTTTTGGGTCACTTTAATTTGGGATTGCTATATTGGCAGGGAAACAGGCCGGAGTTAGCCAAAAAAGAATTTTTGGAGACTTTGGAACTGAATCCGGATATTGTGGAAGCAAAATTGAAGCTGGCCGGATTATATATGCGGGAAAACACTTTTGATCTGGCGGCTGCTCAAATCAAACAGGTTTTGGCCAAATATCCGCAAAACTTCGAGGCTTTATTGATGCAGGGGGAATTGTTTTTGGCTACAAAAAAGTATGAAGAAGCCAATGCTCTTTTTGAAAATATGAACACCTTATTCCCCAGCAACCCCAAGAGCCGTTTTCACCTGGGGATTATTCAACGCTTAAAAGGCAAAGAACAAGACGCACTGGAAATCTTTGAAAAGGTTCTGGCCGATCAACCCGATCTTGTTCCCGCCCTGGCTAACGTTGTTTCCATCTATACCGCCAAAGGCAATACGGATGCGGCCATCGCCCGCTGTGAGGAGCAGGTGAAGCTTTTACCTGATAATTCCGCGGTCTATAGTTTGTTGGGGAATTTATATTGGGCGAAAAAAGATGGGAAAAAGGCGGAAATTCAATTTAAAAAGGCGCTGGAATTAGCCCCCCGGAATGCTTCCGCCTATTATGCGCTGGCTGCTTTGTATGCAACCCGTGCCGATTATCCCCAGGCTTTGGCGGTTTATAAACAACTTTTGCAAAAACAGCCTAATGAAACCACAGCCTATGCTTTAAGCGGGGTTATTCTGGAAACGCAGCAAAAATATCAGGAAGCGATGGATTATTACCGCAAGGCATTGGAAATAGACGCTCATAATTTTCTGGCTAACAATAATCTGGCCAATTTATATTTGGATCACGACGGTAATGTCGATAAAGCCCTAAGCCTTGCGCAAACGGCAAGGGAGCTAGCCCCGGATCACCCCTATGTGGCTGATACCCTGGGCTGGATATATTGCAAAAAAAATGTTTACGGCAAAGCCTTAGGGTTATTGCAGGAGGCGCAGGCTAAAATCAAGGACAACCCGGTGTTGCATTATCATCTGGGAGTGGCTTATTACGGGAACGGTCAAAAGGAAGCGGCTGTAAAGGAGCTGAAAAAGGCGCTTTTGTTGCAAAAAGATTTTGCGGGCGCAGCGGAAGCGGTTAGAATTGTTAAGGTGTTAGAGGTAAATAATTGAGTAGTAGCTTGCGAAAACAAAATCGTCTTATCGGTTTAATTATTATTATTACTATCCTTTCTTCTTCCCCGCCCAAAACCTATGCCGAAATTCATTCCTCCCTAGCCGTACAGACGGAATATACCGACAATATTCTTTTGAAACGGGAAAACCGGGAAGCGGATCGCAAGTTGACCATCATCCCGCAGATGGATTACACTCAAAAACATGACGGCAATCATCTGACCCTGCATTATAACTCTAACCTGATTTATTATGATCGGCATCCCCGACAAGATTCGTTCAACCATTACCTATCCGGAATTATGGGCACCGATCCGGATAAAAGAATTTACCTGTCATTAATTATATCCGATAATTACGGTTTTTCCTACATCAACCCGCGCCGTTTTACCCAGCCGGTATTAACCGACCGGGATTTGGTGGAAAGCAATACCCTGGATATAAAACCAGCCTTGCGTTTACGTCTGGGATCGACTGCCGCTCTGATTTTTAATTATCAGTACAATAACGTCGATTATAAAATGAACCCCGATATTGCCAGTTCCGGCAATTGGCGTGACAGTCAGAGTCAGGGGGAAAGCCTGGTCTGGGAACAAAAAATAACTGCGGATATGATAGTTGAGACCGGTTACAGCTATCTTTCCAAAACCTTTGACCGCCCTCTTACTCAGCAGTTTATCGGGGCTACCGGTTACGATAATCAGCAGGCACAAGTTGGTTTACACTGGCAAATAACCTCAGAGATGAAAGCCGATTTTATTTACAATTATGTCTGGCGCAAATACGATACCGGTTCCAAGCAAAATTACTCTAATTGGCAGGGGAATCTTGGCACAAAGTTATTCGCTAATACTTTGCTTCTGGCAAATTATAATCAATTGTACCAGGACGATGTTTTCGGTCAAAGTTATAAATCCCGGCAGGCAAGCTTGGATTTGATACAGGATGTCGGTCAACGATTTCAATTAAGCGGCGGAATAAGTTATGCGGAATATGAGTATTTGCTATCCGGACAAACTACCAATTCCTGGAAGACCAGGCTGGGTCTGAAAACCAATTTCACCACAAAACTTATTCTGAATATCGAAGGCGGCCTTCAGGCGTGGGATTCCCAAAATGCTGCCGGCAATGAAAACGTAGATCGAAAAATCATTAGCGCACAAACATTATTAAGCTATCAAATGTTTGATAAATTTTCCTGGTCTTTAGGGTATAATTATACCAACAGCCAAGCGGATGATGTTAATAGTGAGTATCTAGTAAACAGATATTTTATTACGCTGAAAGCCGATTTTTAGTGCATCAAGGGGAAACGTTCCCCCCTTAATGTTTCGACGTGGGGACATGCCGAAACATCAAGTTCGTAACGCGGGGGTCATCCCCATAAGCGCTAAGTTGTTTTCAATCCCCTCCCCCTTGAGGGGGGAGGGCTAGGGTGGGGGTAATTCGGAATTTATGAGTAGTGTCAAAGCTAGAGAGTTGCGGAAAAACTTAACAGACGCCGAGCGAAAATTGTGG
>JACRJN010000029.1 GCA_016235675.1 Candidatus Schekmanbacteria bacterium | reverse complement strand
TTTGTGCCGCCGTCCACCGATGGCCACCAGAGGATGGGAATGTTGTATTGTTTAGCGGTTTTCTCTACGTGGGAGTTGAGTTGGTCGGTGAAGATGCGCATTACTCCGTTGGTGTGCCGTTCGAATCGTAGCGAGCGCAAAAAATTAATCAGGTTGGCCGGCGAGAACATCCATAAAATGTAGCCCCGGAGAATAACCCGGTCGTAACTGGTGTAATTTGACTTGATATTTTGGGAAAATGCTGCTAAAAATGTATTCATCGGGTGGCTCCTGCGTTCCCGCCAATTGCGGCGGTGAATTATTGACGTCACAGACGTCCTATTTTAAGCGGGGCCACCCGCTTTTTGCTATTCCCAAACGTCATACTTGTTCTGCTTTTTTGCCACTACCGCATCTTCCCACTATTGCCATTCTTTGAACTTTAGTTCGGTAAAGTTTCCAGGGAGATATTGGTCAAACCGTTATTAATCCGCATATGCGCCTCAAACCCCTGCCGCTCCAGGGTCAACTCCTGGGAAATCTCGATTTTTACCGTGGCGCATAAGGAGTCGGCGGCAAAAGAAATTACCGGAAAGAGGAGGGATAATAAGCATAAGCAGATGTAAATTGGCTTGGTTATTTTTTTGAATAAATGGTTTTGGTTCATATCCATATCTCCCGGTTTATAATTCCGTTTTGTAGATTGGGTGCGTGTCACCCAACAATCATCTTTCTGGCAATATTCTTATTGAATTAAAGCTTTATAGTTGGTATCATTGTAATATGAAAAAGTTAAAAATCTATTTGGACACGTCGGTTATAAATTTCCTCTTTGCCGATGATGCCCCTGGTTATCAAAATGTAACCAAATCCTTTTTTGCTGAGTACCTTGACGAATACGAGATATTCATCTCTGAAATTGTACTGGCTGAAATCAGCGAAACTCCGCAAGCGGACAGGAAAAAGCTGTTATTGTCCGCTCTTGAAACAGATAAAATCCGGGTTATCGAAAATGACAGACAGGAGGAAATAAGCGCGCTGGCGGCAAAATACATAAAGAGCGGCATTATTCCTCCCCGTAAGCAGGAAGACGCCCTGCATGTGGCGTTCTGCACGGTATATGAAATTGACATCTTGTTAAGTTGGAATTTTAAACATTTGGCTAACATCAAAAAGCAAATCCTGATTAATGCCATAAATGAAACCGAAGGTTACCAGAAAAGGCTTTATCTCTTAAATCCCCTGGAGGTGGTTTATGAAAAATAACGACCAGTACGACAAATATATACAGCAGGTGTGGGAGGCAAAAGATAAAATCCAGCAAGCCACCCAGGATATGACCAGTCCTGAATATTGGACATATATTCACCGCCGCTGCCAAGCCTTTCGCCATAAGTATAAGGCCAAGTATGTAAGGTTATCCCCCATTCCCCCCAAAGAAGTAAAAATTGCCTAAGTCTAGCCTTGTAGGGCGGAACAAGGTGCGTAGCCGGTTCCGCCTGGCGGCTCCTGGGCAATCTCAATCTTTACCGTGGCGCATAAGGAATCGGCGGCAAATGAAATTACCGGAAAGAGGAGGAATAATAAGCATAAGCAGATGTAAATTGGTTTGGTTATTTTTTTAAATGAATAGTTCTTGTTCATATCAGCATCCCCCGGCTTATGACTCCATTATTTTGAGGTGTAAATGGCCGATTCTGTGTATCGGGAATACTTCCCGATACAAATCCGATTCTCCCCGTCTGGACTGGTATCGGGAGGGACTCCCGATACACTTGAACTTAACCCAACCGTTACTCTGTGTTACAGTTACCTGGTTGGTCATTACTATCGTTTAATAAATCAACAAAATGTAATGAATATATCAAACCAATTGTAGGTAATGAGTCTATCGCCATATTTCTTAAAATTTTAATATGCTGTCCAATATCTTTAATATCCCTCCATCTACTAAAATATTCTATTCCACCACCTAGCCTTTTATAAGCTGGCCGAACACGTCCAGGGCCGCTTACAAATTTCCACCATGGCACTTTAACTTGAAGGGCAAAAGCGCCATGATAGTATTTGAAAAATATAGCAAATTGCAAAAGAACTTCAAGGGACACAATTTCTGGGCACGGGGCTACTATGTGAACACGGTAGGATTGGATGAAGGCAAGATAAGGAAATACATACAGAACCAGGAAGTGAACGAATCGGTAGAAGACAAG
>JACRJN010000025.1 GCA_016235675.1 Candidatus Schekmanbacteria bacterium | reverse complement strand
TCCGGAAGCTTTGGCCGCATCGGTAGCCATTTTTTTACCTCGCATCGGACAAGCGGTTATCGATACAAGCAAAATCAGAAGACTTAATTTTTTCGTAGAGTTATAGATCTTTCCCATTACCATCCTCCTCTTTGTTGTTTATTTTGCCCATGGTGGCCATAAGCTTTCTCAGTAAATTTTATGCTAACATAAATATAATAATCCGGCAAGGAATTTTATTGACAATCTGATAGTTAAATTGCTATATTTAAAGAAATTTCAAGGAGGTATCCATTAATTGGTAAAAAATAGTTACTTGACACATCTTATTATCTTTTTAGCCAGCGGCGCTTATAGCGGGTTTTCTCCGGTGGCTTCGGGCACCGCCGGTACTGTGGTCGGAATAATTGTATACTTATTTATGCCGTATGACGATCTTTCCCATTATCTTTTGATAACCTTACTGCTTTATCTGCTCGGATGCTGGGTTTCGCAACAGGCGGAAATAATCTTCGGACAAAAGGACAGCGGCAAAATCGTCATCGACGAAATTGTTGGCTATCTTATATCCATGTTCGCTTTGCCCCCCGGCTTCAGTTGGATTTTATTCGGTTTTTTACTCTTTCGGTTTTTCGACGTGGTGAAATTCCCTCCGGCGATACAGGCCGAAAAACTCCCCGGCGGAATCGGGGTAATGACCGATGATGTGGTGGCCGGTGCCTATACCTGTCTGGTTTTGCATGTAGTTCGTTTTTTGTTTGCGTAAATAAAAAAATATGATAAATCTTTGTAATACAGCCTGTTTAAATCCCCCGCATACCTTTTTTATGCTGGCCTTTTTCGGCTTCGGAATGCTGATAGGCAGTTTTCTGAACGTTTGCATTTACCGGATGCCGAAGGGGGAGTCGCTGGCATTTCCGGCTTCGCATTGCCCGCAGTGCCAGACGGCTTTGCATTTTTATGACAATATTCCGGTATTGAGTTACCTGTTTTTGCGCGGGAAGTGTCGCTTCTGCAAGGCGCCTATATCCGAACAGTACCCTTTGGTGGAATTACTCACCGGGTTGCTTTTTATGCTGACGGTGCTGCGTTTCGGATTTTCTCTAAGTGTGCCGGTTTATGCAACGTTGCAAGCGATTCTGATAGTTGCCATTTTTGTCGATGCCGCTCACATGATAATTCCCGATAAAATCACCATCCCCGGCATAATTATCGGATTTTTGGCCAGTTTTCTGCCGCGACATCCCGTATCCTGGCAGAATTCCCTTTTGGGAATATTGGTAGCGGGCGGTTTTTTGTATCTGGTTGCGGTATTGAGTGTGGTTATTTTGAAAAAAGAAGGTATGGGAGGAGGGGACATTAAACTTGCAGCGGCAATCGGTGCTTTTCTTGGTTGGCAACGGTCGTTTCTGGCGGTAATGCTTGGGGCATTCCTGGGGTCTGTGGTGGGAATTGCTTTGATTCTGATTCGGCGTAAAGGTCGCAAGGAATATATCCCATTCGGCCCGTTTTTGGCCTGTGGCGCCATAATATCCCTTTACTGGGGGAACGAACTAATCGATTGGTATCTCTCTTTTTTCCGCTAAAATATGGGAGAATCTAATTCATGAAGGACTTGGGGGCGGCTGGATGGAAAAAGAAACTGGCTGTTTTTATTGTATTGGTGATTATTCTTTTCCTGTTTTTTAATATCGGCGGATTGATAAGTGTCCATAACGCCGTCCAAATGAGCGACATCAGCGAAATGCATCTGTATTCCATCAGACACACCTTGTTTACATTATATTTATTGCAGTTTTTACAATTGGTTATTTTGGTAACTGCCGGTATCTTTACTGTGTATTGGATTGTAACACCTTATCATACCTTTTTGAACAAAATTTCATTGTTTGTTAAAAAATCCGCAGCGTTAAACGCTTTATGCGGTCAGGAAACCGACGAGTTAAAGAAAAGTGAACAGGCCGTCGAGACGTTGATTGAAGCCTGGAAAGAACCGCAAATATGAATACGCATACCAAGTGGCAATCAAACAGATAAGATCGCTTGTGCTGCAACTCCCATTTTGTCATTCCCGAATGCTTTTATCGGGAATCTGGTTTTCGAATTAACACCATATCCCCGATAAAGGCATTCGGGGATGACACGTTGAGAGCGGACAGCCAATTTTACCTCTATAAATGCAACTTGGTATCAGATGACGGCTTTATCCATCTGCCATCTTCCGGTTTTTAAATAATCATAATCGGCGCGCACCATAAGAGAAACTAAATCGGTAAATTTCAGGTTATATTCCCACTTCAATTCCCTTTGCGCCTTGGCCGGATTGCCTTGCAGCACCTCGATTTCCGCCGGTCGGAAAAGATTTTTATCTGTTTCTAAATATTCACGGTAATCCAAATCCAGGAATTTGAAAGCGGTATCCATAAATTCCCTGACCGTATGGTTTTCGTTCGTGGCGATCAAGAAATCTTCAGGGCTATGATGATTATTTATCAGCCACATGGCTTCGACATATTTAGGAGCATACCCCCAATCCCGCCTGGCTTCCAGGTTACCTAACCGGATTTTTTGGGCTAACCCCAATTTTATTTGCGCTGCGGTATGGCTGATTTTGCGGGTTACAAACTCATAACCGCGCCGCGGCGATTCATGATTGTAGAGAATACCGGAAACAGCCAACATACTGTAAGCTTCACGGTAGTTTCTGGTCAGATCGAATCCGGCCACTTTGGAAATTCCGTAGGCTGACCTTGGATGAAACATCGTGCGCTCGGTTTGCGGCGATTCTTCGACTTTCCCGAACATCTCGCTGGAGGCCGCAAAATAAAACCGGCAGCCGGGACATAAATCACGCACGGCGGATAACAGATAATGCGTTCCGTTTATATTTGTGGTTAGCGTGGAAAATTCGTCTTCGAAGGCATAGCTGACGAAACTCTGCGCCGCCAGGTGATAAATTTCATCCGGCATGACTGATTTAATCACGTTGTATAAGCTGGGATAGCTTTCTAAAGAAGCCGGATGGAAATGCAGTTGATCCAGGATATTTCTTACACGCCATAAGCGGTGTTGCGGGTCTTCCAAAGCCACACGGCGTATGATTCCATGCACCTCATACCCCTTGGCCAGGAGCAACTCCGCCAGATATGAACCGTCCTGCCCGGTTATCCCGGTGATTAAAGCCTTTTTTTTCATGCCCTCCCCCTTATGAATTATAAACCTCATAAAATATATCTAAAGTTTTTCGGGCTGTTTTTTGCCAGCTAAATTCCTTGCAGCGTTGTCTGCCTTTTTCAATCAATACCTCCCGCAACTTATTGTCATCCAATACTTTTGCTATCATATCAGCCATCTGTGTCGGATTGTAGGGATCGAACATAACCGCGGCGTCTCCGGCTATTTCCGGTAAAGATGTCAAATTGGAACAGACTACCGGCGTACCTGAAGCCATGGCTTCTAGCACCGGCAACCCGAAACCCTCGTATAATGAAGGGAAAACAAAAAGTCGCGCTCCCTGATAAAGCAAAATGAGTTCCCGATCGGATACCCTTCCGGTAAAAATTATAGCATGCTTAATTTTTAATTCTTCCAGCTTTTGATTAATCTCATCAGAGCCGCGGCCGGAAATCCCCACGATAACTAATTGAATGTCACGGTTAGTTCTTAATTGATAAAACGCTTCCAATAACCTGGGAAGATTTTTGTGCGGATAAGAATTAGCTACAGTGATGATATATTCTTTGCCGATATGAAATTTTTGGTTTGCCTCGTTTAATTCGGCCAATTCAGGAGGGGCGTAAAAATTTTCTCCGGCAGCCAGATGAATTACCGCGACCTTATTTTCTGCGACGTTACAATATTTTATAATGTCCTTTTTGGAACTGGCGGATATAGTTATTATTTTGTCTGCATACCGTGCGGATAAGGGCACCAAGGTTTTAACAAACAGTAATGCTAATCGGGAAAAATCCTGAGGGAAATATTGGTACTGCATATCCAAAGTGCTGACGATTGATTTGCAGGTTTTGATCAAGGGAGCGGTATAGCCGGGGGAAAAAAGCAGGTCGAGCCTGGCAATTTTGGCTTGAACCGGCAAGATCACCTGCTCCCATAAAATTCTGGCAGGGCGGGAGGAGGCTTGAACCCGGCAAAGAATTTCACGAAAATTAGCCTTGAGCGGGAAGCTCCCGGAATTTTCCTGGTTGGTGAATAAGATATAGTTATTTTCCCGGTCTATTTGGGCTAAATGCTGTAAAAGGTTTCTTAAATAAACCTCGCTTCCACCCACCTGACCGGGGATTAAAAACAGGGTGTTGATACCGATAGTTAACGGTCTGGAATTCACCGGGGAATTTCCTCAAGGAATAATCGTTGCAATTTTTGTGTAATCTCACCGGGGATTTTTTTGACCGGATGATCGTCAATCTGACTAACCGGCAATATCTCTATCCCGCTGTTGGTAATGAACGCTTCTTGTGCCTGGTATAAATCCCCTGGCCGGGAAAACCCCTCCTCACAGGGGATGTCGTTTTCTCCGGCCAAGTCCAAAACAACCTTTCTGGTGATTCCCGACAACAACCCCACTCCCGGACTGGGGGTTTTAAGTACGCCATCCTTTACCCAGAAAATGTTGCTGACCGACCCCTCGCTGACAAAGCCTTCCGGATTGAGCATTAGCGCTTCATAGGCTTGAGTTTTTTGTGTTTCTAATTTGGCAAGGATATTGTTCAAGAAATTCAGCGACTTAATTTCAGGGTTGACGCTATCTGCGCTGATGCGGCGGGTTTTGGCGATTATCACCGACACCCCGGTCTGATAAAATTCCAAGGGGCAGGAGGGAGCAGGACGCGGCATAATTACTACCGTAGGCTGAACGCAGTGGTTCAACTCTTGTCCGAACAGTCCGCTGCCTCTTGATACCGTAAGCCTCAGGCAGGCGTTCGACAATTTATTGGCGTTTAAGGTAAGCATCAGCGCGGCAGCAAATTGTTCCTTGCTATAGGGCAGCCTCAACCCGATTGCCTCAGCCGAGACAATCAGCCGCTCCAGATGGGCGTCTGGTTGAAAGATTTTTCCCTGATAGGCGCGCAAGGTTTCAAAAACCCCATCCCCGTAAAGAAAGCCCCGGTCGAAAACGGAAATCAGGGCTTGATCGGGAGGGTAAAGCTTGCCGTTCAGGTAGATGCTTGTCATAAATTCCTTCTAAGGGATTGATAAAATTTGTAGGGGCGGGGTTTCCCCGCCCTTTTGGTACCGTTTCCACCAAATTATACCAAGGGCGAGGAAACCTCGCCCCTACAAAAGCGCGCGGGGGTTTTCGAAGTAAATATTATTTCCTTCTAGCCAATCCGTCAAGCGATAAAAACATGTTTTAAATATTTCCCTTGTGATTAATGCAAAATTTTGTTAAATTATCTTATTGTCGAGATAATATATTTTTAAAGCTCATAAATTGTGATTTCAAAAATTGGAACGGAGACATAAAAACGAACGAGGGAATTTTGGGTTTCGTTCCTCAACCCAAACACAGGCAGGATGCCTGTGCTACCAAATAATAGCGGGCGCAGCCCGTACCGGTAGCACAGGCAT
>JACRJN010000026.1 GCA_016235675.1 Candidatus Schekmanbacteria bacterium | reverse complement strand
TTGCCAATTAATGATTTGGATATCGAATCCCAATTCACAACACATACTTACACGTTAAACAACGGGCGGGTGCAATATCCCAAGGAATATGCTCCATACTGCACCTTTCTTTAATGGTATGTGTGTTATAGGTTGAAGGCAACTTTATTCAGTGGTCATAGCCGCCAATTTTTAAGGTTGTAAGATATTATACCCTAGTTTTCGTTTTTTGTACCTGGGCCAGGAGTTTTTCATCCGGGGGCTGGTAAAGATAGCGGCCATCCGGGCATTCCACCCCGTGAAGCAATCCCTGTCTGCGCCATGTTCGTACGGTATTCGGTTTGATGCCGAGTGATTCCGCCAATTCGTTCGAGGTCAGCATCCCATGGAGATGCAGTCGCTCGGTCTTGCTTGGGAGGCCATATCTGTGCCGCACCGAAGCCACACTGACCGCGGTAAAGGTTTGTCCCCGGCCGGATTTCAAGCCCTGCCCGTTCAGCAGTCTGGCCACTTCCTCATCGCCATGCACTTCCAGCAGCCGGTCGATTTCCGCCACTACCGCAGGCGGTGTGGTGTAGGTCTGCCCGAACGGGACAGCCGCCGGAATCTCCAATCTTTGGGTTGCCCCACCCCGGAAACGCACCTGGATGGCGATTTTAGCCTGTTCTTTTAACTTCAGTAGGGTTATATCCTCAATCAGCAGGCGCAGCACCCGTTTGCGCTCCCGCATGGGGGTGGCGAGGTTGCTCCACAACCTCGGAAAATCCGCAGCCAGGGCCAGCACCTGAGCCCGCTTTTCCTCATCCAGCCGGAAGCGTTCCGCCTGACGTTGCTGCTCATAGGCTGTTTCGGCCGCGGCCAGGGCGCAGAGCCGCTCATTCCAGTCCGCCTCCAGAGTGGCGGCCACCAGCCGGTTATCAGGGTCAACCTGCATATACCGCCGCTTAGCCAACTCCACCTCATATTGGGCCCGCTCCACCTGCCGGTAGCGCAGCCGGTCGATCTCCTGCGCCCTGGCTTCCAGCTCCTGCTGCACTGACAGCGAGACCTCCAGCGCCAGGGGCGTTATGGCCGCCAGCACCAGATTACTCACCGCCTCATCCATGGCCCTGCCGGTCAGGGATTGACAAATGCGCGGTCCGCCCCCCGGTTCATTTGGCTGGCAAACGTAATGGGGTACCAGCCCACTCTGGTATTTATGGTAGACTACCGCCATCCGCCCCCCGCAGCGGCCGCATATAGCCAGGCCCTGCAGCAAAGCTGTCCCTTCCCGCACCGTGGCCACCCCTTTCCGGGTATTATGTTGGGCCAGACGCTGTTTATTCAACTCAAACTCCTGGTAAGTAATGTAGCCGGGATGGGCCTCCGGGATAAAAACCACCCACTCTTCCCGGGGCAGGGGCTCGAGCCTGCGCCGTCCGTCCGGGTACTTGTGAAGCCGATTGCTGCCGTAAAAATAAGCCCCCGCATAGTGGAGATTGGCCAGGATGCGTCTGGCCCCGGAGAGTTTCAGCCTCCCCCAGGAAACCTGCTGCCGCCGGGGCCCTTTCAGCCCGCGCTCAGGGAAGGCGATCCCCTGTTCCCTAAAATACCTGACCGTCCCGCAAACCGTGCTTATCCGGCGAAAGGTCTCGAAAAACAACCGCAAGGCATCCTGCACCCGAATGTCCGGGTCAAGCCGAATCCGCCCCGCCTCATCGTAAACGAACCCCACCGGCAGCGATTTTTTCAACTCCCCCCGCCGGGCCTTATTGAGCAGACCGCCCCTCATCCGGGCCTGCAGCATATGCAGTTCCATCTCGCTGATAGTCCCCTTCATTCCCAATACTATTTTATCATTAAAATCGGTGGGGTCGTAAAGACCATCTTCATCCAAAAGCAGGGTTTTTGTCAAGATGCAATATTCAACCAGGCGATACCAGTTCAGGTGATGCCCGGCCACTTTAGCCGGTTTTTCCATAAACATGACGATTCCTCCCCTAAAAACCTTTCATTACCATAGTGCTCAAAATCCGCACCAGTTCAGGTTTAGAGTCAAACAGCCGCCCTTGGGGGGCAGCCATGGCAGTTGCCGGTGGCTTAGGGAGCGGTGCCAGGGATGACCATGCCCGCATCCAGTTTGCCATGCCTTGCCGCAGGAAAAGGGTTAAACCGCATCCCGATGCGCAAATACCCCGGTTAAGAACGCCCCGGCGCAGGTCGTCGTAACGGTCGGCCAGATACCGGCCATCCGGGGCCGCCGTCACAGCCGTCCCCGGCTGCGTTTTTTTTCCCGGCGACTCAGCGCCCGCTCGATACTGCGGGGATGAACGGAAAACCCGAAGCGCTCGGCCACCATCTCCGACAGCGCCTCCGAATTCAGTGCCCGATCCCTGGTTTTAGTCTCGGCTACAAAATCCATTACCGCCTCCGAGAGCTTGTGGGAGTGCTTAGGCCCGTGCTTTTGGGGGATCAGCCCCGGCAGCCCGCCCTCATCGTAAGCCGCAGCCACCTCATAGAACCAGACCCGCGAAAAGCCGAAGCTCTCCGAGACCTCCTTTACGGGCTGGCCCTCGGTCTTCACCCGCCGCAACATCTCATACTTGACCTGCACCAGGTCCTTAGGGTCGAAGAATTCGTGCTCCACAAAAAGGGGGTCCCTGACTTTTTGGTAACGGGGATTTAAAGCCCCGCCGGCTTTTAAAGCCTGGTATTTTTCAGCCGGGAAATCCTGTTTTACCATGCCCACCTCCGGTAAATTATTAGTAATGTCATCCCCGAATGATTTTATCGGGGATAAGTCTATTATGCCGACTTATATCCGTCTTTCATCGGATATGCAGTAAGCGGTTGAAAAATATTTGATACCCATTAAACCAGCAAATAGCGATTTTGTCAACCAAAACTTATCCGGCATAATCAACCTTACACGAACGGCATAATAGACCTTACATACCCTCAGCCAGAAACGGGGGGTTATTTTACCGTTCATGGGCTGAGCCCTTTTAAAATTTGAGATAATTCCAGGAGGTCTTGGGGGCGAAAAAGCGCCCTCCCCTTGGAAACAAGCAGGAATGAATCCGGTTCACCAAAGTCTGTCCAAGCCGCCGGAATGCCCTTCAGCCAATGATCCGGATCGTAGTAATACAGGAACTTCCGGCCCGAACGATAACACTGGGAGGTCAGTTCAAGTCTCTGACCGCATAAGGGATGAAAGGGATGGGTAACCTGAAAAAACTGTCGTGTTTCGTTACTACTGGGTGTAGTTTGTGTCTTACTCGAAGGCAATGACCATATTATTGACGCCGTGCGCTGCGCTCTGCTGGTGCGCAACCGCTTTGCCGAGGATGATTCTCAGGGGATGAGCAATATAGAGATTCCGATACCATTACTGACGGACCCAATTTTCTGGTGAGCGCATGAAGCGATTATTTATCAGTAAGTTACTACTATGTCATGTGTGGGAACAACAACTATAGCCAAATAATTTTGAGCAGCTTTTCCAGGTACTGAAAATCCTTATCCCCGCTGATAATTTCGGCCTGAAACTCAAAAGCGGTGGCGGCGACAAACCCGTCGGCGTAAGAGATAGGATATTGAGCCTTAAGTTGGGCGGCCTGATCTATCAAGTCGTCAGAAGGGGAGATAATTTCCACCGGAAGCAAAGAAAATTCCTTCAATATCTGGCGGGCGGTTTCCAACCCTTTGCGTTTGGCGGAAAGATAGAAGACCTCTCCCAGATTGATGCGGTTGATGAGCAGTCTTATCTTGCCCGCCTGGGCCGCCAGCAGGAGTTCTTCCACCTTTTGCGCGCCATCCTCATTTTGCAGATACGCAAGGATAGCGAAGGAATCAAGAACGATGGTTTTCATGTTTGGCATCATCCGCCCGGCGTTCCCGGAGCAGTTCCTGGGTAAGAGAATGCCCACCTTTTAATATCCCCCGCAGATGCCGAATCGGATCGGCAGGAAGGGGGCGGATTTCCAAGTGATTATCGGTAAAAGAAATTTCCAGCGCCTGGCCGGTCTTAATATTAAGCCGCTGCCGCATTTTCTTGGGGATTACCATTTGCCCTTTAGCCGAAGTTTTAACAATCATTTTAGTTTTACCTTTGGGATTAGTTTTACTTTTAAATATAGTTTAACAAAACGACTCACAAAAAGCAAGCCAGGATCATTATTTATGCTCAGCCTGCCTGCGCTTTCTCTTACCGGCAAAAGTTTCTGCTCTTTGCAGCAGTTCTCCCGCCGTCCGGGAGGTGTTCTTATCCTTAGCGGAAAGGGATTGTTTGAAGCGTTGCAGCAGTTCAGAACCTAGATGCGGTTCCTGGCCATTAACCAGGTGCAGTAAAAATTCGTTCTTCACTGTATCGGGTAGTTCGCTGATCCAAGAAGTCATCTCCTTTTGACACTCGTTCTCCCGGTTTTCTGCAACACTGCCTTCTGCTGCCACCTCAATCAGATCAGAGTCAATCCGCAGGAAATCGGCAAAGCTTTTGAGCGGCGCATTGAGATGACCGAGATTGGGCGGTAGCGACGGCTCAACCTCGGCGGCGTCCAGTTCTCTCCTCTGGGCGCTAAGCAGCCAGGCCAGGTACAAGCAGCGAAAATCGCCGCGGATTAAATCCGCACGCAATGGGATCAGGGAGGACAGCCAGCCATCACCTTCCTCATCATCATAATCATCGGTTTCCGATACGAATTCCAGAATCAGGTAATCGCCTTTAACGTAAGCGGCGGCGCTTTCGCTCGCGCAGTATTGATCGACTATCTCAGTGTTAAGCAGCCTGAGCGGAATCCGCAGCATAAAGCGGTGCGTTCCCCAATTGGCCAGGCAAAGGAAAGCATCAAAATATTTTTTCATTAAAGTATCCGGATTGCCCCGGAAATCACCCCAGTTGTACCCCGTTGCCGCCGTTGTCTATGGGTGTGGCCTTGTAATGATGTAAGGGACTTAGAAAATATTAAAGTACCGTTATTCTTAATTAGGCTCCAGGCTTCAGGCTCTGGGCTTTGGGCTCAGAAAGAGACCCCTCCTTTGGAGGGTATTTGAATGAGCCCAAAGCCCAGAGCCTGAGGCCTGGAGCCAACGATTCTTAGTATAATGCCCTGGAATCCATAAAGAGTCAACATCATTTAAAGGTCACACTCTTGTCTATCCCCAAACCTGCCGGATCGAAATAACGGTCAAGCAGGGCCAGGCAGTCGGCGATGTGGGGATAGGTCACATGCTCCATATGAATTCTTAAAACCAGTTTTAAGGTTACCCGGTTTCCGGTTATCCGGTTGTTGTCAAAACCGGAAACTGAAGAGCCGGAAACCGGAGAACTGAAATTGGCGTCTTCTTTGAAGACGCCAATTTCCGTGGGGGCGTTGGTATAACCGGTATCCGCCCTTATCCAACATGGGCTACCGGTACAAGCTCATTTCTATCCGGGCAACTCTTGCCGGTAGCCACTTCCTCCACTTTATGGAGGATTTCAACCGTATAGTACCTATTGCCGCATTTGTTGCAGATACCGTCCTGTAAATCAGCAAGTTTGGCTGTAGACTCCCCAGCAGAATTTTTGCCCCCGGCAGCAATTAGTTGCCGTACTTCCGTATGGTATCGCTTTAGCTCCCCCTCCAATATCCGCTGCTCCCGCATCAATTCCTCAATTCGCTTTTCGCCCTGAACCTGCGCCTGCCTTATAGTCTCGGCAAGCAAATCGGGGTCTGTTCCAATCCCCCGAATCTGGTCAATAACAAAGCGCTCAATTTCTGCCGCCGGTAAGGATTTGGTGGGACATGTATTCCAGCCCTGTTTTTGTGCCTTGGAGCAGACATAATAGCGGTAACGCTTGTTTTTATCCTTGGTCGTAAAGCTATGAACCATGGCGCATTTACACGGGATACAGTAAAGCAGTTCCCGAAGCAACGCCCCATATTTATTGCGCACTGTTTTGCCGCCGTTTTTACCGTTGCGGCGCAGAAGTTTTTGCGCCTGCTGCCACACATCATTATCAACAACGGCCTCGTACTCGCCCTCATAAACGGTACCCTTGTGATTGACCTTTCCCAGATAGGTAAAGTTGGTCAGCAGCCTCCCCCGCTTCCCGCTGGGCGTCCAGAGAATTGAATTCCTGCTCCAACCCTTCCTCAGTAGATTTACGGCAGTGATGTCCGGTTAAGTTTTTGCATAAAATGCGGTTGATACGCAACTGGTTGAATTATCGAGTAGTAATGAATAACAGTCTGACTTTCTGGTTTCGTTATCTATTTGGGTGCATAATTGTCTTACCCGTTTAATACTGACTTTTTCTTGGTATTCGTTGTGGCAATAAATAGCCAGGAGTAAATAAGTTGGTAGCGTAGAAATACCGCAGACCTGAAGCGTCATTGCGAGCGAAGCGAAGCAATCTCTATGCGTGCACATGAGATTGCTTCGGCGATAAGGCTGCATCGCTTTTGACGCTTCAGGTCTTATTGAGAACGCTACCAATAAGTTATCAAACCGGAGAGAATTTGCACCATTAAACCGTACTCGCTTCGGGCAATCAAATGATAAACCTTCAGGTAGCGCTTCCACCAGGCGAAGAATTTTTCAATCTCCCAGCGCAGCGAGTATCCCAGGGCAACCTGTTCGCCGGAAAGGTTATAACGATTGGTGACCACCCAGTATTCAATATTATCAATGCGGTACCCGACCAGCCGCAGTTCTTTTTCGGTTTGATTAACACCGGTGCCTAGCAAAACGACAGCAGCGAAAAAAACGATACCCCCTGGTGTTAATTCATTGTTTCTTATACATGTTTTGCTGGTTTTGGCTTTGATACGGCAGACGAAGAGTTTCCCCTCATTCTGCCAGAGGTCAAAATCTTTGTGGCACTGATAGCCGCGATCCATCACCCCGGTTTGTCCGGGGGTAAGTATTTGATTAACAAAGGGACGCTCAGCGCCTTTCCCCGGAGTCAAAAAGATTTTGGCCGGAATCGAGCGGTTTAGGTCAAAACCGATATGCGCTTTGGCCTTTTTAGCGCCGGCTCTGCAATCCGCCCAGGACATGGACAAGGTCGCAGCGATGAATGAGCCGTCAATGGCCACCAGATCTCCCAGTTCAGGGTGCGCTTGCGGCAAACAACCTTTGGCTTGTTGCGCAAGTTCTTGAAAAACATAGAGCATTTGTTTCAGCCCCCGACTGTTGACGATTTCAAAGAAGCTGCTTTTTTCGATGCCGTTTTCAGGGGCGATATTTTCACGGGCAAAATCGTCCTCTTCCAGGAATTGCAACAGTTCCCGGCCGGACTTGTGCTCTTGCAGATGAAAGAGGATCAGGGCGTCGAGTTGTTGTTCGAAGCTCATTTGCAACGGCCGGTTACCTCGTGATACAAGCGCCGGGGTTTTGAGTAAAATCTCCTTCAGCGGCTTGCGTAATTTCATATATGAGGGTATGGCTTTTTTTTTGACGTACGGGTTAATATGTTGCGGCATTTTTCGTAATTCCTTATAGTAAAAGGGTTTTTACGAAAAATTCTGCCGGAAAATTTATTTTAAAAAGTCAAGAAAAAAATCACTCCGTTTTGTTATTTTTTTTATTTTGTTCCGGCTATGCAATGTCCTAACCGGACACTGCTGGCATAAACCGCCCTCAACTTTGTTTTATTTTAGCCCGCTGGGACCCGGCAATTTATTCTGTAACAATTTTTTGAAAAGTCCCAAATCTATAGCGTTAACCTTACCGTCGCAGTTAAAATCAGCATCCCGATACACCGGATCGGTTTTTGGCAATAAAAGTGATTTTTTGAAAAGTCCTAAATCTACGGAATTGGCTCTGCCGTCATTATTTAAATCCCCATCGCACGCGTTGCCGTAACCGTCTGAATTAGTGTCGCATTGATCGGGATTTTTCACGTTGATGCAGTTATCGCACATGTCAAATATTCCGTCGCCATCCATATCCGTATTTCCGCAAAATACATATTCATCAGCGCCCATATCGTAAGCCGATTTAAAGGGACGTTTCTCCCCGTCAAAATCGTGATCCGGCAACTGTGGATAGGCAAATTTATCTCCGGCGCCGGTATTAATACATGGAGAATTAGACAAGAGCCGATAATCCCCGGCGGTTTGATCGGTAAACATAGGATCGGCGTCGATATTGCCGGTTCCCGGCCAACCACCCTGGATGTCGGAGTAGGTAATATCAGCGGAATTTCCTGAAAATGCTAAATAGATTTCGTCAGATACAGTTCCCACATTAATGACTGCCCTTACATTTCCCCACAAAATAGAATTAACTACCCTGGCTTCAGCATAACAACAACTGCTGCTGCATACAATTCCCCCGCCACTTATTACAGCAGTATTGCCGCTGATTGTACAATTAACTATATTTGCAATTGATTCTTCTCCTACAAAAAGCCCGCCGCCATAAAAAGCAGTATTGCCGCTGATAACACAGTTAATAAAAGTTGGGGAAGAATTGTTTTTGCAATATATTCCTCCGCCTTCGTTTGAGAAATTATTGCTGATTACCGTATCGGTAATCAGCGGCGAGGAATTCCGGCAAAAAATTCCCCCTTCTCCGTGATTTTCATTTATTATGCACTTGGTTATACTAGGAGAGGCTTCAAAACAGGCAATTCCGGCTCCCAACCAATTGTCTTCTATGATACAATTAAGTATGGATGGGGATGACTTGGAGCAATTAATTCCGCTGCCATTTTTTTCATTATCCTCCCTATATGTACCTGACCCACTGGTAATGGTAAAACCATCAAGAATGGAATCCGCCTGCTCGTTATTTTCAAAAGTGACTACGCTGGCATTGGTGCCGTTTATAACAGTCACGGCAGGTCCGTTTTGCGAGCGGACAGTAATGGATTTGCCTAAGAAATTAATATTTTCCAGATAGCGGCCTTTTCCCACTATAATCACATCTCCATTAATCGCAGCCTGAATAGCGGTCTGGATGGTGGAATAATCTTTAGGAACAAAATAAGTATATTCCCGGCAATTTTCATCTTTCAACAAATTGCAATTATTATCTATTTGGTCGCAAATTTCAGCCGATCCCGGATAAACGCTCAGATCATTGTCGTTGCAGTCAGTGTTATCAATTATATATTCGCTGTTGGGTATACACCCCTGACGCGGCTCATCAGGGTTGCCATAACCATCGCCGTCGGCATCACGATAAAGGGTATAGGCCGGCAGTCCTTCGTCAAGATTGCCGTCACAATTATTATCTATCCAGTCGCAGATTTCCAAAACCCCCGGATGTATATTTAAATCAGTATCATTGCAATCCCCGCTGACCGCTATTAAATCCTCTTTTCTAAAATAACCCAAGGCAGGATTGCAGAAAATTGATGTAGTCCCATCTGAATAACCATCATTATCCATGTCGCGATAACAAATCTGTTGATGTTCGCTATATTCGTCTGCTCCCAAATCGAATCCTGCACCCTGAGGACGTTTGTCACCGTCTAAATCATCCCCCGACACATGTTCGCCTAACGCGGTATCGATACAGGGAGACCCTTTGCTTAAATGATAGTCGCCGTCTGCCGCATTAACAAATAACGGATCGGCACTAAAATTGCCGGTTCCAGGCCAGCCTCCTTGAACATCAGAATATTTTACGGAAATTGAGGTGTCATCTTTAATGCAAAATTGATTATCATCTCCGTTTGCTCTATTACCCCAAATGATGTTGTTTTCAATGTAGGGCATTTCCCCATAGTTTGGTAAATTTATTCTCTCAAAATAAAAACCGCCGCCGCAGGTACCCGCCTCGTTATTGGCGATAGTACAGTTATAGGCCGAAATCAGAGACTCAAATCCTTCCGCATGAACACCGCCGCCGGTTTTGCCGGACTCATTCTCTATAATAAGACAGTTAATTAACGTTACCGCTGCATTCTCATAATAAACCGCTATTCCCCCGCCTGCCTCTTCACGATCACCTGTGTCGCTGACAGCCCGATTCCCTCTGATTATAGAATTAATGATTGCCGTCTCCGTAGCATGAATACGTATTCCGCCGCCCAAAAAGGAGGAATTATAACTGATATTGCAATTTTTAACAGTGGCATTAGCGTCTAAAATAATACCGCCGTTCTTATTGCCGATGATAATGCAATTATCGATGTTCGGGGTAAATAACGGTCTCCCGCCAGTAACAATAATCCCGGTATCTAAATTATTACTAATTAAAGAATCGGATATATTCTCTGCACCGCTGACGCCCGTCCTCTTATTTCCATTTATTGTACATCCTTTAACAGCGAACCCAGGCATACCACTAATCCCATTACCATTATTATCGTTTATAGTTGAATTAACGACCTGCAAAAAATGAGCATCGACCACAACAGCATCGTTCTGATTATTGGAAATATCACAATTTTTAATTAGCACCCGGGAAGAACCTAAACAATGAACGGCAGGTAAAGAGTTATTGCTTCCATTGCCATTTATCACGGAATCAATAAGGGTAAGCGCTGAATTTAGACAATAAACACCGTAAGCTTGGTAACCGCCATTGTCTTTTATGACGCAATTGCTAATTGTAACCGTGGATTCTTTACAGAGAACGCCGGTTCCGTTTATTATGCCAAAGCCGTCCAAAACAACGTTTATTCCATGAACGTTTGCAATATTTACTCCATTACCCTTTTGCTCTCCGTCAATAATAGTAACGTCCGCTCCGTTTAGCGAACGTAACGATAAAGATTTTCCTTTAAAATCAATGGGTTCCTTATACACACCGTCATTTACTAAAATAGTGTCGTATTCCATGGCCGCATCAATTGCTTGTTGAATACCGCTATACCGGCACCCGGAGAGACAAACGTCATAACTATCAAAATGCCCGGCAATAATAATCGAATCGGCTATCGGATTACCGTCATTATCTTTAATGTCGCCGTTTAAAATTATTTTGTTGCCGCCCTTTACAGAGGGAACGCCATTCTGATCGCTTAAGATTATAGTCAGCAAGTCATTGGGAAAATATGCACTGCTCCACACAACAGAACCGATATTTCCGCTGTCGTCCAGCCAGGAACCGCTGTCTAAAGCCAGCACCTTATTAATATTAGTTTTGTCAATTGGAATGCCCGATGTCCCGGTATTGAATCTAATTACAACCTGATCGCCTTGTTGAATTCCGATACCTTGTTTGGAATTGTCGCCGGCTAAAGCGTTTTTGATCCAATTTCTCGCTATGTTATATCGACGAGTTACTTCATCCTGAGTTAACGCCTTGTTATAAAACACAAATTCGTCAATAAGTCCTTTAAAATGTTCACCGTTATAATTCCCATCCCGACCGATAGCGGCACCGTTTGACTCTTCCCATCCATAGAATACATCCAAACTGGAATTTTTACTTGCTTCCAATTTGCCGTCAACATAAATATTTAATTGTCTTTTATCGTAGGTAGCTACTACATGATGCCATGAATTATCGTCATGCCTCCGCCATAAGCGTACCGATTCAATCCCATCGTAATGATAATATGAGAAGTTTAAAAACCCACCTTTTAAACTCAAAGTTTGCCCATAAAGTCTCCAGCGATAGATAATTCCGTCGGCACTATCCGTTTTAAACCAGGTTTCGATGCTAAATCTTGGCTGTTGTAACAGGCTGGAGTTGCCTAACCAGACATAATCATCAACGCCGTCGAAGCTTAAGGCGGAGCCATATTTACCATTTGTCCAGGCAGAGCCTTTAATTTTTGCCCGTGGACGTTGCTTGTTTTGCTGTAAGCAACGCTTCCGCCTTTCTCGTCAAACGGCCAAAAACCGACAGCCTCAACAGGCGGTTGACAAAAGATTGGAGATTCCGGCCTTCCATCACAATTATTGTCCAGGCCGTCGCAAAATTCTACGATACTTGGATTAGTAAAAAAATCACCGTCGTTACAATCTGAATTATTCGTAACATAGCCGGCAGGCTGAAAACATTCGCTAATTTTATTGTTCGGATCGCCAAAACCGTCGTTATCCTGATCCCGATAAAATTCGAATAAACCGTTCAATTCAGTTAACCCGTTACAATCATTATCCAAACCGTCATCGCATATTTCCACAGCATTTGGACTAATGGCCGCATCATTATCATTACAATCGGTGTTATTTGGAGCATAACCTGCCGGTTGCAAACAATCTTCTACGCTATAATTAGCGTCTCCATAACCATCGCCGTCAGCGTCACGATAGAATGTAGATTTGGCCGCTTCATCTATTAAACCGTCGCAATCATTGTCTATAACATCACATATTTCTATAGCATTTGTATTTATCTTAAAATTGCTATCGTTGCAATCCGAATTATCCAATAAATAACCATTAGGGCAGATACATTGATCCGTTATAAAATCATTCACAGCACCAAAACCATCATTATCTGCATCCCGATAACAAGTATTACATTTGTTGTTATAAATAGTTAACATTTCAACGTCTGGCAAAGCTCGATTATAGATAAAAGCCTCATCAATGAGACCTTTAAAATACGACCTGATATTCTTACCGTTATTAATTGTTTCCGCTCCTATCCAAAGATTGCTTTGAGTTGTGTAAAGACCCGAAATATCAGCGGTTTGATATTGATCGTTTATCCAAACTTTGACTTTCGTCCCATCATAAACAACGGCAACAAATACCCATTGGTTCGCAGGGAAATTTAAGGAAGTTGTAAAATCTTTGCAACCACCCCAAAATACCAATTTCCCGGAATATTTACCCAGGCCAAACATTTTGCCGTCACAATCTCCTTGTCCATAATGGATAATATCGCCGTAAGCATTAATACTGCCTAAATCCATTACCCATGCGGCCATAGTCCTTGATTTACTTCCCGTGGGTAAACCGACGGGAGAACCGACGGCGACATAATCATTGCCATCAAAATTTAAGGCCTGCCCATATTTGCCAGCAGTCCAGGTCGCTCCGGTAATTGTGCCGCCGTTGCCGTTAATATGGCTATTTATCTGATTGCCGCTGCCTTCGTCAAGTTTCCAATAAGCTACCAGTCCATCCGGGTTTAAAATAAAATCAATCCTGCCGTCACAATCGTTGTCTTTGCCGTCTGTTAAAATTTCTTCGGCTTGAGGCTTGATGTCAGCGTTATTATCATCGCAGTCTCCTGAATTTAAAACGTACCCCGATGGTTGAAAGCAGCCCTCTATAAAATTAATAACTCATGTTACGCAAAGTTACTATCCTGGATGTTTCGGGTGTGTTCCACACCGAAACCCTTCTAAAGGGCGGCGGGCCGATTGGTAAGGCTTGGCAGGTTTGAGATAAGAAACCTGAGTTCGGAATAAGAAAT
>JACRJN010000024.1 GCA_016235675.1 Candidatus Schekmanbacteria bacterium | reverse complement strand
TTAACTATTTATAAGTCGTTATTGCATGGCTTTACGCCATGAAATTCAGCCCTGAAGGGCTGGGACTACGATATTAATTAATTCTATTTCTTATTCCGAACTCAGGTTTCTTATCTCAAACCTGCCAAGCCTTGCCAATCGGCCCGCCGCCCTTTAAGGTTTCGGTGTGGAACACACCCGAAACATCCAGGATAGTAACTTTGCGTAACATGAGTTAGTTATTTATAAAATCGTATACTACAGTCTTCGGGGACGAATCTGGTTTTTCAAGCTGTCATCCCCGAATAAAGTTATCGGGGATAAAATCAGATTCCCGATAACGGCATTCGGGAATGACATAATGGGAATTGCAGTAACTATCGGATAGCTTGAAGCCAATTTACCTTTTATAGCAAAAACATTTTTAAATTATATTCCGGTGTGTCCCCACACCAAAACCGTAAAGGGGCAACGTTACCCCTTGGGAGTTTCGGCGTGAGAACACGCCGAAACATCAATTTATTTTGTCCCCATAAAAATCGATAATTCCCATAATTACAGCCCTGGCCGGTGCGGAATCGTTATTTAAAATCAGGCGCGCCGAACTGCCTTCATTGATAACCAGCACCGTATCGCCGACTCCCGCCTGCGCCTTATCCAAAGCCAACAGAGATTGTCCTTTATGTTCGCCGTTTGAATCCAACGGCTGCACCACCATAATCTTTTCCCCGGCATACACCTGGTGCTTGACTGTGGAGACTATATTTCCGATTACTTTGGCGATGAACATTTTTTTACAGATTGATTCTTAAATTAAGATTGTTGAAGGAGTTAAACTAATTATTATTCATTTCATTATCAATTGTCAATATGTTTTAATATTTGATGAAGTTTCCATATACCGATAGCATTATTCCTTATAATTAGTTTAGATATATAATAATGAGCATAATATAACGTAATTTAAAGATAATAAGCGGTATTCTGCAATATTTATCTGTTACGTGCCTCAATTTGCCTGTACGATCCTCCAACGATTTCAATCAAGCTTGATTTATCCCCCTATTCAGATTATATTTTCATCCTGTTAGCACTCACTGACAATGAGTGCTAATAATTAAGCGAATCAACCAAACCAGATAACCAATAAGGAAAGGAGTGAGACTATGCAGTTAAAACCATTGCAGGATCGTATTCTGGTGAAACGTCTGGCCGAGAAAGAACAGGTCAGAGGCGGAATTATTATTCCCGATACCGCGAAGGAAAAGCCGATGGAGGGCGAAATCGTTGCCGTAGGCAGCGGTAAGGTGAAGGAAGACGGAAGCAGACAGCCGATTGATGTGAAAGTCGGCGATAAGGTGCTTTTCGGAAAATATTCCGGCACTGAAGTAAAGATCGATGATCAGGAATACCTGATTATGCGTGAAGACGATATTTTGGGAATTATTCAATAAACCAAATGTTTTTTCACCGCAGAGACGCAAAGGACGCAAAGAATCAAGAGTGAAGGGTGAAGTGTAAAGAGTGAAAAAATTTCTTTTTACCCTTTACCTTTTACTCTTCACCCTTTTCTTTGCGCTCTCTGCGCCTCTGCGGTGAATTCTAGGAGGATATTATAGATGGCTAAACAGCTCAAATTCAACGAGGAGGCGCGTGCCTCCATTCTCAAAGGGGTGAACCAGTTAGCCGATGCGGTAAAGGTAACCCTCGGCCCACGTGGGCGCAATGTAGTAATCGACAAGAAATTCGGCTCACCCACCGTTACCAAAGACGGCGTGACTGTAGCCAAGGAAATCGAATTGCAAGACCCGTATGAAAACATGGGCGCTCAGATGGTGAAGGAAGTGGCTTCCAAGACCTCCGATGTGGCCGGAGACGGAACCACCACCGCAACCATTTTAGCCCAGGCGATTTATCGTGAAGGCTGCAAGAACGTAGCCGCCGGCGCTGACCCGATGGCCATTAAACGTGGTTTGGACAAGGCAACCGAACGCGTAGTCGCTGAGATTAAAAAGTTGAGCGTTCCGGTAAAGGGCAAGAAGGACATCGCCCAGGTCGGTATCATTTCCGCCAACAACGACTCCACCATCGGCGATTTGATTGCCGAAGCCATGGATAAGGTCGGCAAAGACGGCGTTATCACCGTGGAAGAAGCCTAGAGCTTGGAAACATCCCTGGAATTTGTCGAGGGAATGCAGTTTGACCGCGGCTATCTCTCTCCTTATTTTGTAACCGATTCCGAGAGAATGGAAGTGGTTTTAAACGAGCCTTACATCCTGATCCATGAGAAGAAAATCAGCAGCATGAAGGATTTGTTACCTATTCTGGAACAAGTGGCCAAAAGAAGCAAACCGTTGTTGATCCTGGCTGAAGACGTCGACGGCGAAGCTTTGGCGACGTTGGTTGTCAACAAGCTGCGTGGCGTTTTAAATTGCGCGGCTGTAAAAGCTCCCGGTTTTGGCGATCGCCGCAAGGCTATGTTGGAAGACATCGCCATTCTGACCGGCGGCAAGGCTTTTTCCGAAGATTTGGGGATTAAACTGGAAAGCATTACCATCAACGATTTAGGCCAGGCCAAACGCATCACCATCGACAAAGACAACACCACCATCGTTGAAGGCAACGGCAAGTCCGGCGAAATCGAAGCCAGAATTAAGCAGATCAAGGTTCAGATTGCCGATTGCACTTCCGATTACGATCGTGAAAAGCTCCAGGAACGTTTGGCCAAGTTGGTCGGCGGAGTAGCGGTCATTAACGTCGGTGCGGCTACCGAGACTGAAATGAAGGAAAAGAAGGCCCGGGTGGAAGACGCCATGAATGCAACCCGTGCCGCGGTGGAAGAAGGCGTGGTAGCAGGTGGCGGCGTAGCTCTGTTAAGAGCTATTTCCACTTTGGACAATGTTACTGCTCTGGCTGAAGAACAGATAGGCGTAAATATTTTAAAGCGCGCCATGGAAGAGCCGGTACGTCAGATTGCCATCAATGCCGGTGCGGAAGGCTCCATCGTTGTGCAGAAGCTGAAGGATGCCGGAAACAACATCGGATTCAATGCCGATACCAATATCTATGGCGACATGATCGAACAAGGCGTTATCGACCCGGCCAAAGTAACCCGCTGCGCCTTGCAGAATGCGGTTAGTATTGCCGGATTGATGCTTACCACCGAGTGCATCATTACTGAACTGCCGGAACCGGAAAAGGCTGCACCAGCCATGCCTCCGGGCGGTGGAATGGGCGGAATGTACTAAGATTTGGCCCTACGCTTCAAAATAAAAAGCCCCTGTCTTGTGAAAAGGCGGGGGCTTTTTTTATTTTACACGAAACGGTCATGCCCCTTCGGAGTACCGCAAAGCATAAAAATATCTCCCTACGTAGTGCCAAGGCAAAAGCCTCAGGAAATGCAGATCTAAAAGGGCTTTAGACTACGGAATTCACGAGTTTTATTTTCCTTTGAAAAACCATGAACGATTTTACTCTTTACCCTTCACGCTTTTCTTGTCCAAATGCCTGTCACCAGCCAATTGAGCATAATCCTTAACCAGTGCGGGAAAAGAAGCCTTTTGGTCAATAAAAGGGTGAATTACATCTTCAGCTAAATCAAAGGTAAAACAGAGCAATAGAAAAACTAAAATCGCCCGCCACTCATGGTTTTGCCGCACTTGAGACCAGCTAAATTTTTTTATGCTTCGTTTTATGGGGATTAACCGGTTGGGAAATAAACGCGGTACCGATTTCTGATAAAGTTTAAATTCTTTTCCAAATTTCTTAAACAGTTTCTTTTCTTCTTCAATCATCGTAGGATAATATATCAAGCTAAATAATATAGCAACTAAAGCAAACAATACATAACTGGATAACGCCCAGCAAAAACCTAACGCCATAATCAAGCTGCCCAGATAAAGGGGATTGCGAGTGTAAGCATAAGGGCCGGAATTTGCAAGACTGCCGTCTTTATCGATATGTCCGCTTGCCCACAGTCGCACCATTAATCCTGAAAACGCCAAAACCAGCCCCGGCCAATATAATTCCTGCCTTGCCAGTAAAACCGCTACAATAAGCAGCAACCAGGCGCCGCGTATCCTGATTTTCCTCAACCAATAATTAATACTCTTTGGGTACAACCTAAATCTCCTTATACTTCTTTGTTTCTATTATTAAACCCTATATAGGTTTAATATATTTAGTAGTATAACAGAAGTTTTTAGAAAACACAATGATTGTGTGTTGTATCTTTTATCACAAGCTATAGTACTCATGCAAGCACTAAAAAAACACTCAATATTTTTTTCTTGACATAAAGATTTTAAAATGTAACATTTGCCTGGTAACCATAGCGCTTAATGGATTGTGCTTGTGCTAATGTAGTTGCCCAATTCATTGGGCAGAAAGAACCTGATAAATCAGGTAACTACATTAGGGGTTCCCGAAAGACGGAAGGTTAACCGGTTTGTCTTATGACCAGATATATTTTCAGACGGCTTTTACTGACCTTCCCGGTTATCTGGGGAGTGGTAACCCTGGTGTTTTTTCTGATCCACTTCATACCGGGCGATCCGGTTGAAGTTATGCTGGGGGAGACTGCTCAGGCTGTGGATAAAGAACACCTGCGTCATGAATTGGGGTTGGATAAACCGATTGGCGGGCAATACGGGGATTTTCTGTTGCGATTAGTTCAGGGTGACTGGGGGCAATCCCTGCACAGCCAGGAGCCGGTATTGGGAGCCATTGCCGGGCGCATCCGGCCTACGGTGCAGTTGGCGTTTTGTGCGGTTTTAGTGGCCTTGACTATCGCCCTGCCCCTGGGAATCGCGGCGGCGGTCAAACAGGATTCATTGGTCGATAATCTGTCGATGTTTTTGGCGCTTTTAGGGATCTCCCTGCCCCATTTCTGGCTGGGGCCGCTGCTGATAATGCTGTTTGCCCTCCAATTTCCTTGGCTTCCCATCGGCGGTTACGGCGGACTGACCCATCTGATTTTACCGGCGGTTACCTTAGGCAGCGCCATGTCGGCCATCCTCACCCGTTTGATTCGTTCCACCATGCTGGAGGTGCTGAGAGAGGACTATATCGTCACCGCCCGCGCCAAGGGGGTAAGGCCAGTCAAAGTATTATGCAAACACGCCCTGAAAAACGCCCTAATGCCGGTAATCACCATCGTCGGGCTGCAACTGGGGGCACTGCTTACCGGCTCGATCATTACCGAAACCATATTTTCCTGGCCGGGAATCGGACGTCTGATTATCCAGGCCATCAATGCCAGGGATTACCCCCTGGTTCAGGGCTGCGTCCTGGTTATCGCGCTTAGTTATGTGCTGATAAATCTGTTAACCGATTTGGCCTATGCCTATGTTGATCCGCGCATCAGGTATACGTAATTAGGCTCTAGGCTCTAGGCTCTGGGCTTCAGGCTTCAGGCTTCAGGCTTCAGGCTCAGAAAGAGACCGTCTTCTGGAGGGTATTTGAACTAGCCCAAAGCCCGGAGCCCGAAGCCTGGAGCCAAATTTGGAACCACTATGCCGTTTGCTAAAAAATTTTCCCGATTGCTTATAACCATCATAATGTTAGGATTAACCAATTCCCCGAAAATCCGGGCACAGGAAAATTCCCCTGCTCCGGCAGATTTACGTCTTACCTTGCAGGAATGTATCCGTCTGGCTTTGGAGCACAACCTGGAAATCCTGCATGAGCGGATCAACCCGCGCAAAGATGCAACTAAAATTATTTTTGAAGAGGCGGTTTTCGATCCCGGCTTTACGTTGGGTGTATCGAAAGACGTCAATGAAAACCGCGGTCCCTCCAGTCTTTCCGGGGCGCGCGTCTCCCGGCAGGAAAATATTTTAGCCAATATGGGGGTAAAGCAAAAAACAGCCAGCGGGGCTACCCTGGAACTGGATTTTAACAACAGGGAATTTCGCAGCAACTCCACTTTTCTTACCGTCAATCCCTATTACGAAAGCAGTCTGGTGTTAAAATTCAGCCAACCCCTGCTGCAAGGCCGGGGAGAGGAGGTTAACCAGGCGCTAATCACCATCGCCGTCAATAATCGGGAGGTCTCGCTGTTTAAACTGAAGCAAAAGCTGATAGAAACAGTCAGCGCTGTGCAAAAAACCTATTGGGAAATTGTTTATAACCAGAATTTTTTAGAGGTAAAAAAGCTGCTGTTGAAACAGGCTCAAGATTTACTGGAAATCAACAAAACCAAGGTCTTCATCGGCATACTTCCCCAATACGGCATCGAGATTTTAGAGGCCGAGAGCAGCATTGCCTCACGGGAAGCGGATGTAATCGCCGCGCAAGACAGCCTTAAGGATGTTTCGGACAAGCTGAAGAAGATCATCAACCGTTTGGAAGATGAGGAAGATGTAACCCCCGTCGATAATCCGACCACACAGGAAGTGCTAACCACCTTTGACGATAACATTCATTTGGCCTATAAATCCCGCCCGGATTATCTTGGGTTGCGAAAGGAACTGGAAACGGAAAAGGTAAATGTGAACCTGGCGCAAAATCAGCGGCTGCACAAGCTGGATTTGGTCGGGCAATGGGGGGTAAACGGCTTAGACAGCAGCTACGGCGGCAATCTGGAGCGCTTGGCCGATCTTAACTACCGCACCTGGATGGTGGGTTTGAACCTGGAAATCCCCTGGGGTAACCGGCAGGATGAGAGCCTCTATATGGAACGCCGGTTGATCTTGGAACAAAAGGAACTGGAGATTAAAAACCTGGCGCAGCAAATCAGCCTGGAGATAAAAGAGTCGGTGCGGCAGATTAAGACCAACCGCCGGCGCATCCTGGCCGGACAGATCGCTTATTCCTTGGAGGGAAAAAAGCTGGCCACCGCTGAGGAAAAGTACCGCCTGGGAGAGATAAATTTCACCACTCATGATGTACTTGAATATCAAACGCAGTTGGCCCAGGCGCGGATCAATCTGTTAAGGGCGATAATTGATTACAATAATTCTTTGGTCGATTTGGGAGTCAGAAGTGGCACCCTTTTGGAGGATAGCCAGATCAGGCTAAAGGGGGCTGAATCTTAGTTGCTTAATAAACCTGAGTTCGGAATAAGAAGAATCGTAGTCTAAAGCCCTTTAGGGCTGATTTTCATGGCAAAGCCATGCAATAACGACTCACAAGTGGTTAAATCTTCTCAAATTAATGCACACCTTTCGGACTAAACATGCCTTTTATCTCAGCCTAAGGCTGAAAATGCGTGGCTAAAGCCACGGGACTACATTTTTTATGTCGAACTCAGGTTAATAAGGGTATCTCAATGTTCGATGAAATTTTAGCTGAATTAAGCTGGCAGACGGCGATAGATATTTTATTTATGGCCTTTTGTATTTATCGTCTGTTGCTGATTATCCGCGGCACGCGGGCGGTGCAGATGCTGTTTGGCCTGCTCATTTTAATGCTGGCGACATTTGCCGCCAAATGGGCGGATTTAAGAGCCATGCACTGGCTGCTGCAAAACATCTGGACGATTTGGGTTTTGGCGGCCATAATATTATTTCAGCCCGAATTGAGGCGGGCGTTGGCTCAGGTCGGACATCAGCGCTTTTTCGAAGCCTTTCATCGGATGGAGCGGGGCACCTTGATTGAAGAAGTGGTGCGCGCCGGCCTGATGATGTCCAGTAAACGGATGGGTGCGCTGATTGTATTCGAGGGGGAGACAAAACTGGAAGGCTACATCGAGGCCGGAACACAATTGGATGCAGTAATCTCACGGGAATTATTCCTGACTATCTTTAACACCCGCGGGCCGCTGCATGACGGGGCGGTAATAATCTCCGGGGGGAAAATTGCGCTGGCCGGATGTTTTTTACCTTTAGCCTCCGAGCAGCAGCATCCCAGCAAAGAATTGGGAACCCGGCACCGGGCGGCAATCGGCTTAACCGAAGAAACCGATGCGGTGGTAATGGTGGTTTCTGAGGAAACCGGCGGAATTTCCGTAAGCCAGGGCGGCAGTTTAAAGCGCGATTTGGATAGCACCGAATTACGTCGGCATTTGGAGCAATTATTGGCAAAACAAAAGCGCTTCTTTTTCAAAGCTCCTAAACCGGACAAGCCGGAACCAAAAAGGTTAAAACAATGAAGAAACCACGGAAACACGGAAGAGCCGAAGCACGGAAAAAAATCAAATGGTTTTTGGTTCTTTCTGTGTCTCTGTAATTAAGTGTTTCTGTGGTTAATATAACTAGCGAGAATTATTAAAGATACAAGAGATTTTGCTCAAGTTTTGTCAAGATTGAAGTCGTAAGAGACTAAGGCAAAGACATGAAGAAAATACCTTCCCGCATAATAGATAATATCGGTTTAAAACTTATTTCGCTGGCAGCGGCGATAATCATCTGGTTTTTTGTCGTGATCGCCAATAAACCGGAATTAAGCTTTCTGGTGCCGATAAAATTTAATAATGTACCGAAAGACACCGAATTGGTGATGGATGAGGAGGCTTATGAGGTAGAGGTGCGTGTCAAGGGGAACCAGTCGATTTTGTCCAACATAAGTTCCCGCCAGATTGTCGTCAGCCAGGATTTAACCGGGGCCAAGCCGGGCGAAGGGTTATATAACATTAATTCGGACCATGTAAAACTGCCTCACGGTTTGCAGGTCAGTAAAGTTACCCCGAATCAGGTGAAAATCCGATTAGAACAATTGATGGAGCGTCTGGTTCCGGTAGACCCGGTTATTTTGGGGGTACCGGCGGATGGCTATGAATTAAAAGGAGTGGTCACTTTTCCTGATAAGGTGCGGATAACGGGAGCGCAAAGCCGGGTGGAAGACCTCAAATCCGTACGCACTGTTTCCCTAAATATAACCGGAGCCGGCAGCTCCATCAGTAAAAAATTGGAGCTTTTGCCCTTAAGCGGCAAGTTACGTTTTGCGGCAACTTCGGTAATCGATGTCCGGGCGATAATCGGGGAAAAGGCCGAGGAAAGACGTTTCATGGTGCCCGTCAAGGCGTCACCGGCGCGTTGGAAGGCATTAATTGAGCCTGGAGAGATTAAAGTGACGGTCAGCGGCCCTATCAGTAAGATTCGAGCCTTGAGGGCGGAAGCGATTAAAGCCGTGATTGATCTGTCGGAGTTAAAGCCGGAAGAGGTAATGCTGGAGGTTAAGGTACAACTGCCGGAGGATCTAATTTTAATCCGCAAAGAACCGGCGGCTGTCAAGGTTATCAGTATCGAGAAATCCTTCCAGGGAGAAACGGGGCGGCCTACTATCGATTAAAAGTAAAACCAAGTCCCTTAGTATAACCCAACCCGGACAAGCCGGAAGCAAGAAAGATGTTACTCACACAAAGCCACAGAGACACAAAGGGTTATTCTATATTTCCATATGCTTTGTGTCTTCGTGTCTTTGTGTGAAATTTTTACATTTCTGCAAAGATTTCACGATTAAGTTCCTAAACAACAAAAGGGCAAGCCTTCAAGACTTGCCCTTTGTGTCATCCAACGCCAACCAAATTACATGGCAGTGGCTAACATATTTTTTACTTCAGTAAACGTATGTTCCGCCGCTTCCAATAATGCCTTGGTGTGTTCCGGATTATGGACACCGTGGCTTGCGTCTAATTTGGCTAACTTGTAATTATATTCTCCTTCTTTGAAAATACTGACCACAGGGGAGACATCTTTTCCTCTGCGCTGAGCGAAATCGATTTTCTCCCTGGATGCTTCATATAAAGCGGTCACTTTGGTAAGGTTTTCATTAAACGCGCCCTGTAACTCATTAATCTTCTTTTGACCGTGCTCCTCATCGCCGTGGCAATCTACACAAGCCTGAGCATTGACTTTGTACTTCTTTTCGGCATTATGGCAATCCGGGCAGTTAATATCGGCCATCGGTGAAGCCAGGACGTCGACACCGCGTCCGCTGTTGCCTTCGAATATCTTTTTAATGCCCACATGGCACATTTTACAATCTCCGAAAGGAGCGTCTGTCCCGTTATGGCAGCCGGTGCAATCGTGCATGGCTTTAGGCGATTCAGCAGGATTGACGTTGTGCACCACCCGATTATGGCATTTGTTGCAGTGCACATTCATGCCTAAATGCAGCGGATGTACATTGGGCATACCGCGGGGAGCACGCATACCTTCTTGGTATAAGGCGGCTTTGGCTTTAGCGGTATCTTCTTCCCTTTGATTGGCTATGGCGGGGTGGCAGCGTTTACAGTTGTTGGTTATAATGGTATGTTTATCTTCGGGTACTTTCATGAAATAAGAAAATTCCAAACGATTGGGGTGACAAACTTTACATTTGGCAAAAAGCTCTTTTTCTTCTTTTGGGGTTTTCCCCTTGAAATTCATTTCTTCTTTGTTAAATTCAGGTACATTGGCATGGATGTTCTGTTCGTCTTCCAAATATACCTTGGTTATGTGAGGAATAACAAACACCGAGGCCAGAACGTGATCCTCGACATGATGCCAGAAACCGGGTACGGCGTGACAGTCCATACAAACGACTTTCCCGCTTTTGCCGTGAAAATTGGCTCTGAAACTGTCTACATGGGGCTGCATTTCATGGCAGAGCAATCCGCAGAAAAAGGGCTGATCGGCAATTGTGATTCCGACATATAAACCGGCGCCCCCCATTACAGCGAGCAAGATCAGTACCACCAGAAGATTACGTTTGATCCAGGCAAACATTTACGACCTCCTTGAACGATTGATTAGTCTCCAGCATGTTAAGATTATTTTATCCGGCCAGGCACATTTATTAGAATTACCATATTATCACTTTTTTTTTATCACTTCAATTATAAATTAGAGGTTTACAAAAAAAAAATCAGTATAGATGTTTTAGTTTGTTCTCACGCCGAAACATCAATTTGTAGGGTGGGCTGCGCCCACCATTAAATCAAACTCACGAATACTCTAAAAATCCCCATTCTTTTATGGTGGGCTACAATTTTACTGCATCGCTTTTGACACTTTCAGGTAAAAGCATAATGGGTAATATTTCTTTTGGTGCTTCGGTTTGAGGATAGCCCGGAATTTATTTGGCTTTAGTTGCCTGTATAAATACCCCCCGGGTAGTAAGATCATCTTCCGACATATTTTTAAATCTTAAGGCAAGTCGATTTCTCCTGATTCCCGAATGGTCTTTTATTTTTAAGTTACATAAGATGTTGAAATTACTTTTTTGCAGCAGGTTGAGATGAGTTAAATACGGTTGTCTGTTGATCAGATATGGCCGTTTCCCTCTGATTAATTTCCAAGCGATGTCTGAATATTTCCAGTGTCCATTCCACTCTTTTGCGGTTCCGTGGCTTTTAAAATCAATCTCATGAGACATAAAACCGCCGGGTTTAAGCCAGCGGTATAGTGCTTCGTAAGTGGACGTCAAATCATCGACATGTTCTAATACGGCTTGAGAAAATATCAAATTTACCGATTCATTTTTTATTAC
Source organism: Candidatus Schekmanbacteria bacterium (assembly GCA_016235675.1). Lineage (GTDB taxonomy): Bacteria > SZUA-182 > SZUA-182 > SZUA-182 > SZUA-182 > JACRJN01. The sequence continues at coordinate 12,808 of JACRJN010000024.1, read as the reverse complement.
CTTTGTGTCATACCATGGAGCATAAAAGCTTATTTTGATACCGTGGCCGCTTATATTATTCAAATTTAAAAGTGCATTTTTTATTGATCCTATTCTGTCTGGATGTAACGCCCAAGCCAGGTGTTCTTCGCTTAATATCTGGCCGGGAAATTCATATGAATCCAAATAGGGTCTGAGTCGCGGAAAAGCGGTTTCATCTGGAATCTCTGTACGTTTTTTAAATAGCTCTACCAGTTCTTCGAAAATCTCTATATTCCTTTGTTTATTCCCGGCATATTCAACAACATCTAACGCATAATAGGCATTTGCTCCCGCGATTAAGGCGGCCAATCCTGTTCCGAGGGAATTTCCGGGCCCAAGTTCAGCCACAACTTCCGGGTAGGAGGTAAGGCCGTTTTGACAGGCCATTTTCAGATGCCTAAGCCAGACTGAATAGCAATACCGGGCGGAAGATTCTCTCTCCCTGTTTCTTGAAACGAGGTTATATAACCCAGGAATATAAGTTGCCATTCCCTTCAATAATACTATTAACGTTTTCATAGAAATATGTTTACCTAAAAAAGTAAGCCCAACATCTAAATGTTACATAAATTTCGGGCAGTCTCTGCAATCCCGGCCGGGTTTAGTTTGAAGCGGCGGCGAATGTTGGCCGAGTTACCGTGTTCGATGAACAGATCGGCGATTCCCAGACGGGTGATTTTTGAAGATATGCCTTCTTCCTGAAGAAGCTCCAAAACGGCGCTGCCGAACCCGCCTGGCAGACAGCCTTCTTCTATGGTTACCAAACAGCCGATTTCCTTTACCAGGCGGCAAATCAGCTCTTTATCCAGGGGTTTGATAAACCGGGCGTTAACTACGGTTGCCTCGATCCCGCCGGAACTCAGTATTTTAGCGGCTTCCAGCGCCGGGTATACCATGTTGCCTATTGCCAGTAAAACGACATCCTGGCCGGTTTGCAGGATTTCCGCTTTGCCCACCGCCAATGGCTTAAATTCCGTGTCCAGCGGGACACCGATGCCGTTGTCGCGGGGGTAACGCAAAGAGCAGGGGCAAGGTTGCTGCGTGGCGGTGTAGAGCATATGCCTCAGTTCATTTTCATCTTTGGGCGCCATGACCAGCATATTAGGGATATGACGCAAATAGGCGTAATCGAAAATCCCGTGATGGGTAGGGCCGTCGGCGCCTACAATTCCGCCCCGGTCTAAGCAAAAAGTCACCGGCAGGTTTTGCATACACACATCATGGACTATCTGATCATAAGCCCGTTGAAGGAAAGTCGAATAAATCGCCACCACCGGACGAAGCTTTTCCACCGCCAGTCCCGCGGCAAAAGTCACGGCGTGTTGTTCGGCGATGCCTACATCATAGAAACGTCCGGGAAAGAGTTTGGCGAATTTATTGGTGCCGGTACCTTCAGGCATGGCGGCGCTAATGGCAATAATGCGCGAATCCTGCTCCCCTAATTGGGCCAGAGCATCGGCAAAAAAGTCGGTATAGGACGGTACGCCGTTTTTCTTTTTAAAACAGCCGCTTTCAATATCGAACGGGGCGGCGCTGTGAAAAGAATGCGGCTGGGTTTCCGCAGGCGGATAGCCCTTGCCTTTTTTGGTGACCAGATGCAAAATGATCGGCCCTTCCAGCTTTTTAATCGCCTCGAGGGTTTCGATCATCTCCTTAATATTGTGGCCGGGAATGGGGCCGAAGTATTCAAAACCCATTTCATCGAATAAGGTAGTCGGAACGACCAGCATTTTGACCGCATCTTTCATCCGCACCACTGCATGGAGCATTTGTTTGCCGACATTAGGAATGGCCGATAAGGAATGGTCGATGTCTTTTTTTAATTGATGATAGGGTTGTCCGGTTATGATCCGGTTCAGGTAGTGGGAAAGCGCCCCGACGTTGGGGGAGATGGACATCTCGTTATCGTTGAGAATAACGATTAAATTGCGATCGATGATCCCGGCGTTGTTGACCGCCTCAAACGCCATCCCGCCGGTCATGGAGCCGTCGCCGATGACCGCGATGCTATGATTTCTCTCTCCCCGATGATACATGCCCTCCGCCAAACCCAAAGCTGCCGATATTGAAGTACTGGCATGGCCGGTATTGAAGGCATCGTAAGGGCTTTCCTCCCGTTTAGGGAAACCGCTCAGCCCGTTCTCCTGCCGGATGGTGTGGAAAGCCTCCCGGCGGCCTGTAATCAATTTATGGGTATAGGTCTGGTGTCCTACATCCCAAACGATCTTGTCATGGGGGGTGTCGAAGGTGTAATGAAGCGCTAAGGTTAGTTCCACCGCTCCCAGGCTGGAGGCCAAATGCCCTCCGTTTTGCGAAACAACCTGGATTATCTGTTCCCTGATTTCGGAAGCCAAAAGCGGTAATTGATCCGCCGAGAGGCTGCGTAAATCTTGCGGGCTGTTGATGGAAGCCAGTAAAGAATTCGGAGTAATCACTTGTCTTTTATTCCCGTCGATTGAGTAAATAGCCGGCAATATCTTTTAAAACAACAGCCTTGCCTGCAAAAATATCCAAATCCCGGCAGGCTTTTTCCAGTAAAAGTTGGGATTGTTCCCGTGCGGCCTGGATTCCCCAAACCGCAGGGTAGGTTAACTTATGGGCGGCCATATCGCTGCCTTGAGGTTTTCCCAACTCCTGGGTAGTACATTCTAAATCTAAAATATCATCTGTAATCTGAAAGGCCAGACCGATTTTGTCGCCGTAGCCGGTAATGGCGGATAATTGCTCAGGGGCAGCTTTTCCGGCTATCGCACCTATGCGTACCGCGGCCCGAAAAAGCACGCCGGTTTTATGGGTATGGATATACTCCAAAAGCGGGGCGTCCATTTGGCCGAACACCCGATTTATATTGCCGGATGTTTGAATATCCAGCACCTGGCCGCCGATCAACCCCATACTTCCCGCGGCCGCTGCCGCTTCCTGTATTATCTGCAATTGCAGAGCGGCGGATAAATCCGTCGGGATGCTTAAAAGGGCGAAGGCTTGGGTGAGTAAGGCGTCGCCAGCCAAAATGGCGATCGCTTCGCCGAATTTTTTATGATTGGATGGCTGCCCGCGGCGGAAATCATCGTTATCCATCGCCGGCAGATCATCATGGATTAAAGAATAGGTATGGATCAATTCCAGCGAACACGCCAGGGGCAGAACGGATTTAATCTCACCGCCCACCGCTTCGCAGGCGGCCAGAGCCAGAATCGGACGCAAGCGTTTGCCGCTTGCGAACAGGCTATAGCGCATGGCTTGATGAATTTCGGCGGGGAATTCCTGATTCTTGGGCAGATAGCCATCCAGATATTGTTCTATTAATTTTTTTTTATCCGCTAAATACCCGGCTAAGGGCATAGTACCTCCCTAAAATAAGGCTTAGGGCTTGAGGCTTGAGGGAGTCGCTGAACAGCCTCAACCCTACGCCCATTATCTTAGGCTATTCCCTATTCTTTGTCAATCAATTGGTAGCGTAGAAATAGGGAACCCCGAAACGTCATTGCGAGCGGAGCGAAGCAATCTAAAGTTCGTGCGTCTGAGATTGCTTCGGCGATAAGGCTGCCTCGCAATGACACTACGGTGAGAACGCTACCGAATTTTTTCCGCAACCAGGCTCAACAGGAAAATCAAGAGCGCCACAATCACAATCGTTCCCCCGCTGGCCCAGCCTAAATAATAAGACAAAAATAATCCGCTTACAACGGATAACAAGGAAAATAATATCGATAACAGCAAAGTTTCCCTAAAGCTGCATCTGAATTGGATAGCCGTCATGACCGGGATGGTCATTAACGCGCCTATCAGCAAGGCGCCGACTATTTTTATCGATAACGATACGCTGATGGCGGCCAAAATAATCAGGGTTAGATTGAAGGTTTTGATTTTGATGCCGTTGGCTGCGGCTAATTCTTCATCCAGCGATACCAGGAAAAGCTCCTTATAAAATCCGGTGATGGTAGCTAGTACCAGTAGGCAAAGGGATACGATAAAATATAAATCATTTACCGACACGGTGGAAATACTGCCGAAGAGAAAACTCAGCAAATTTACGTTTAACCCCCGGATAAAACTGATCATTATAACAGCCAACGCCAGGCTTCCGGAAAGAAAGAGAGATAAAATGGCGTCCCCGGAAAATTTTTTATGGCTTCTTAATTTTTCCATGCCGAAAGCCGAGCAGCTCGCAAGCAAAACAGCCATAAGCAGGGGGGAGATATTGGTCAGAAACCCGATGGTTACGCCTAGTAAAGATATATGCGCCAGAGTGTCTGACATCAAAGAGTAGCGGCGCACTACCAAAAAGAGGCCGATTAAAGGGGCGATGACGGCGACGGCAATGCCTGCGATAAACGCCCGGATCATGAAATCGAATTGGAAGATTTCCGCCATGGTTTCGTGTAGGGTGGGCTGTGCCCACCTTCCTTGATTAGGTGGGCACAGCCCACCCTACATTAATGCTGAAGGTCATTGCGAGGCAGTCTTATCGCCGAAGCAATCCCCAGGCGCATGGACAGAGATTGCTTCGCTTAAGCTCGCAATGACGGTTAATGCCCGTGCAGAATAAATTTAACCTTTTTGCCGTATAGTTTTTCCAGATATTCGTCTTTAATAAACTTCTTCGGCTGGCCGTGATAGACTAAATTTTTATTAAGACACAATAAACACCTGACCTCATGGGCGATTACGTCCACATCATGAGAGACAAATATTATAGTCAGTCCGTGAGTTTTATTCAAATTTTCAATCAGCGTATAGAATTTTTCCTGAGCGGCGATGTCCACTCCGACGCTCGGTTCATCCAAAACTAGAATTTTCGGTTCTCCGGCCAAAGCTCTGGCGATATATGCCCGTTGCTGTTCGCCTCCCGATAATTCACCGATCAGATGAGTTTTGAATCTGGCCACATCGGCGGTTTCCATGGCCTTTTCCACCGCGGTTTTGTCGTTCTGGCTAAATCTTTTTAATAACCCGATTCTGGCAGTTCTGCCGCTTTTTACAATCTCTTCGACGGTCGCGGGGAAGGTGGAAATATTTTGCGAAACCCTTTGCGGCACATAGCCGATTAAAGCCCGCTGACCGGAATTTTTAATCGCCTGCCCGAAAATCGTTACCGTCCCCGAACGAGGTTTGTAAAGCCCCAGTAAAATTTTGACCAGGGTGGTTTTTCCCCCTCCGTTAGGCCCGATAATCCCCAGATATTCGCCGGATTTTACATAAAAACTAATATCTTCCAGCACAGAATGCTTGTTATAAGCAAAACTGACATTTTCCACTGCAATACAATTGGGATGGCTTTCTATGGGCATTGCAAGGCCGTCCTTAGATTTTCCAGGTTTTCTTCCATGATGGAGATATAATTTTTACCGGCTTGTTTTTCCTCTGCGGTCAACCCCTCCAGCGGGTTGAAAACCAAGGTCTTGGCGCCGATTTCAGCCGCGATTGTTTCTGCCAGCCTGGGACTGGCTAAGGTTTCGAAGAAAATATATTTAATGTTCTTCTGGCGTGCTGCTAGAGCTAATTGAGCCATTTTTTTAGCTGAGGGTTCTTCTTCAGGCGAAATGGCAATCGGGGTGAGGCTAATCCCGTAACGTTTAGCCAAATAGCCGAATGCCGCATGGGAGGTGATGGCCTCACGCAGGGTGCAGGCGGAAAGATGATCTTGATATTTTTTGTCTAGCTCTGTGAGCTTACGCAGATATTGCTCCGCATTTTTTATATAGGTTTGACCGTTTACCGGGTCGGCCTTTAGCATGGCGTCCCGGATGATTTCCACCTCTTGCGCGGCCAGTACCGGATCCAGCCAGATATGGGGGTCGTTTCCGCTGAGATTTTTAATCTGATCCAGCATGTTGATAACGATGATCCCTCTTTTTTCCAAGCTGGGTTTAAGCTTATCCGCCCAGGGGTCAAGCCCCCCGCCGTTGTAAATGAAAATCCCGGCGGAATAAATCAGGGTAATATGCCTGGGGGTTGGCTCGAAATCATGGGGTTCCACTCCGGTAGGGGTAATATTGACCACTTCCATCTTATCAGCGGCAATTTGTCCGGCGAATTCCGCCAGGGGATAGAAACCGGCGGCAATCCTGAGTTCTTTTCCCGGAGGCCTGGTGTTTGTTTTTATATATGAAATAATAATGAGCAGGACAACAATTACGATGGTTGGGATAAATATTTTTTTCACATCAGCGCCTGCTCAATCAAATCCAGCAATCTGGTTAAAGCAGAAAGATAATCCTTTCCCACCCCAAGGTGGATGGCCGGGCGTCCCAAGTCGTCCAGGGCTTGAAAATCTCCCAGGGCTTGAGCGTATTGCAGTTGATCGAAATTATAAGGTTCTCCCGGTATCTCCAGTCCTTCCTTGTCGGAAGGGGAGGCGCAGCCCTCGCCTCGGCTGAGGATTAAGAATACGCCGTTATCCGGCCCGCCTTTGAATAATTGGCCGCTGGAGTGTAAATAGCGCGGTCCGAAGCCGAATAGCGTGGCGCAGCCGGTTTTTTTGCGGATCAACTCCCGGATTTTCCCCGCCTTTTCTTCCACATCGAAGGAATGGGGCAGGTAGGCCAATAAGGCAAAATAACCGTTTTGGGGGATGCCGGTCAATAATTTGTTCAACCCGGCCAACAAATCGTTAACCTGCGAATCCTTTACTGGTTGGCGCAATTGATCGGAGTAATGCCAGCTAAAGCCGCTTTTCCTGCCGCTGATTTCTCCCGGCATCTTGCCGTAGGTGGTGAAGTGCTCTAAAATCCGGCGGGTGTTATACTTACTTGCGGCGACATCCGGTTCATCGAAGGGGTTTATTTCCATAAAATGACCGCATAAGGCAGTAGCTATCTCCCAGCGCAGGAACTCTCCGGCCAGACTATAGAGGTTGGGCAAAAGATATTCTTTAACCGGGAAGTTATTGGCCGATAATTGTTGGATAAAATCATGGCGATGTTTATCATCCTGCCCTGTCATGGTAATGGAAACAAAACAGCGGTCATTCCCATATTCTTTAACATTTCCAACGGGTTCGGCTACGATGGGAATGATGCCCGCGCCTTTTTTCCCGGTGCTTTCGGCAATCAGTTGCTCCAACCAGAGGGCGAAAGGGGTCAGGCTGGAATCGGTCAGCAGGGTCAGTTTATTTCGGCCCTGGCTGAGGCAATCCATCAGATAACGCGCTAATTCCCAGGCCGGATTTTCCGCCTCCACTGAGGATTGGCAGGCTTTGCGCATACTTTGCACCGACTCCAATATAAGCTTGAGATTGACGCCGATTAACGCCGCCGGTATCAGGCCGAAGAAGGTCAGCGCCGAATAGCGCCCGCCGATGTTGGCCGGATTGGTAAAGATATAGGCAAAGTCCTGCTGCTGCGCCATTTTGTGCAGATCGGTATCGGGATCGGTGATGGCTAGAAAATGATCAGCGGGATGGAGTTTTTTCTCCTGCAAGCAGGTGTAGAAATATTTGAAAAGAGAGTCGGGTTCGATAGTAACCCCGGATTTGCTGGCCAGAATAAACAAGGTTTGGCTGATATTGATTCGGGCGTGAATCTGGCGGATATAATCGGGATCGGTCGAATCCAGTACCATAAGCTGGGGATATTTGGGTGCGCTGCCGAAGATGGTGCTGAAAAGATAAGGGCAAAGGCTGGAGCCGCCCATCCCCAGCAATACCGTTTGGCTGAAATGCTGTTTTTTGACCTCGGCGGCCAGGGCATTCAATAGCCCCAAATTCTTTTCCAGGAAATCAACGCCATCCAACCAGCCCAAACGATTGGCGACGGCATTCTGTTCCTTTTTATCTTCGCTCCATAAACCTGGGTCTTTAGCCCAAAGACGTTTGATTAAATCGGTCATGGTTACTCCAAAGATGATTTCACCCCCGCAATTTCCGTGCCTTTTCTTCCAGGGCTTGCAAAAGGTCTGTATATGATTTGATGAAAAGATTGACCCCGTCGCTTTGAAGTTCCTGAAAAATCTTTTTCATGTCGATACCCACAGCTTCGACAGCGGCCAATTTTTCCGGTGCCTGCTCTAAAACGTTTTCCAGGGTATGGGCGGCCACGCCGTGATCGCGGAAAGCATCCAGTGTAGCCGGGGGCAGGGTGTTTACCGTATGGGGGCCGATTAACGGCTCCACATATTTGACATCGCTGTAAGCTTTATCTTTAGTGCCGGTGCTGGCCCAAAGCGGACGCTGCAATTTAGCGCCCTGTTTTTTTAGTGCATCATATCGGGGATTTTCGAAGAATAATTGTTTGAAGCGTTTATAGGTTATTTTAGCTACCGCGATAGCCGTTTCCCCGCGCAGGCTTTTATGTTTGGCGGAATCTATTTTGCCGCCGGCTAATAGGGTGTCTAATTGTTTATCCACCTGGGTATCGATTCTGCTGAGGAAAAAACTGGCCACGGAGTTGATTTTGCTTAAATCCTGGCCGTTTTCAGCCGCAATTTCCAAGCCCTCGATATAGGCTTGGGCGGCTTTTTCATAGTATTCCGGGGAAAAAAGCAGGGTAACGTTGACATTGATGCCCTCGCCGATCAGGGTGCGGACGGCGGGCATTCCCGGATCGGTTCCGGGGACTTTTACCATCAGATTCGGCTGATTGATTGCGGAGAAATACCCTCTGGCCTCAGCGATAGTTCCGGCTGTATCGTAGGCGAGTTGGGGATTTACCTCGATGGAGACAAACCCGTCGGAACCTCCGGTTTCCCGATAGACTTTTCCCATGATACGGCAAGCGTCCTTAATATCGTCAACCGTCACCCGCTGGAAAATTTCGGAAATGGTTTTGCCGCTGGCGGCCAGTTGTTTGATTTGCCCGTCATAATCCTTCGTTCCGGTAATCGCTTTATGAAAAATAGTCGGGTTGGAGGTTATCCCATGCAGCCCATCCTCATTTATCAAGCGTTCCAGTTTGCCGTTTTTAAGCTCGCTGCGTTCAATATAATCCTGCCAGAAACACTGACCGAATTCCAAGACCTTTTTTGTACGGGACATCTGTTACTCCTGTGGGGATGAATGGATAATTGATAAAATAATTGGCTTCGGGCTTCAGGCTCTGGGCTTCAGGCTTCAGGAACAGAAAGAGACTCTCCCCTGGAGGGTATTTGAATTAGCCCAAAGCCCAGAGCCCGAAGCCTGGAGCCTATGTCAATTACACAAAACGATCTGGTTTTTTCCTTGTGATTTTGCCCGGTAAAGGGCTAAATCGGCTTTTTTAACCAACTCATCTTTAACTATACCATGTTTAGGATAGGTTGCAATACCGACACTTAAAGAAACAGCTAATTGCTTATGCTCCGTTAATCCCTGGTTGAAAGAATTTACCAATAAGTTGCATTCGTTGAATATCGTCCGGCGTATGCGTTCGGCAGCGTTTTGAGCCTCGGTTTCATCGGTTTCGGGAAGAATAATGGCGAATTCATCGCCGCCGTACCGGCAGGGGATGTCAATATCGTAGCTGGGTTGTTCATGGCTGCGCCGGATTTGCGTTTTAAAGACATCGGCTACTTTTTTCAGCAGCAAATCTCCTGATAAATGGCCGAATGTGTCGTTGATGTTTTTGAAGCCGTCCAAATCGATCAAAAGCAGGGAAGCACTATGGTTAAAGCGCCTGGAACGCTCGATTTCACTTACCAGACGGTAAAAAAAATATCTGCGGTTATATAAACCGGTCAGGTTGTCGATAATAACCTGTTTTTTCAATTCTTCTTCTTCCTGATGGATTATTCCGGTCAAATAAATGCTGATACAGGTAAAGCTCATAATAATAAAGGTAAACCAGGACAGGAAGAAAACTTGATATTGCCGGGTTTGGTTAATTTGATAGATAGCAGGAACGCTTTTCGACGGGAGAATCCCGTAAGCTTCTAATATTGTCAAGAGGCAATACATTAAAATACAAAATATAGCCAGATTAAAGGTTTGCTTCGGGTCATCCCGGAAAAGAAAAGCCGCTTCGATGACCAGAAGCGGATAAACAGCCCACATCCAGCTTAAGGTGGTTCCGCTGTAATGGACTAAAACCGTTACAAAAAAGACATCGAAGACTAATTGCAGATTATTGATGATTTTTAACCGGAAAAGCCATTTATAAAACAGATGATAAATGGCATTGTAAGATATAATACCAAAAAAACAGAGGGCGGGGACTAAAAAATTTTCCTCTACAACTGAAAAAATTCCGTTAATTTTATAAAATATTAAGGCCAGAAGGGAATAAAGCAACAGGATGACTATAAAAACCCAGCGAATGGTAATAAGCAGCAGGATGCGCTGTTCTATCCCGGCGGTTACTTCTTGAATTTCGGGGATATTTAAGTCTTCATCCGGAATAAAGAATTTTTTTAAAAAAGCCATATGATAATGGATAATGGACAATTGATAATGATTATAGGATTAAATAATTATCCACTATCCATTGCCCATTATCCATTAGTTAATAGTATTTAAAATAAAGAAAACCGATCATCTGGATAACGCTGCCGTCTTTAAAATACGCATAGCCCTGCACGATTATCTGTTGGGATGTTTTGATATGGTATTTAAAATCGGGTGTCCCTTTGTCGATTTTTACCATCTTGTTCGGGCTGGGTTCGGAAAAATAATAATCCACATGATCTATTTGTTTCAGGTCATTTTCCGGAGCGTCGATAAGCAAATCCAGTTCATATTCCGTTTCATTTTTGGTCTCATCCGGAGTTTTAAGAATAACATGGCGCATGTGCACCTTGTAGCTTGACTCCTGCCGCTGTCTGCGGGTGCCCAAAAGAACGTATTGATCCAGTTTGGTTATTTTCCCATCTTTAAAATAGATGTCGGCGGTAACCGGTATGTGATTGAGTGTATTTAGCTCCAGTTGAAAGGCATTGTCTTTCGATCTGACGGTAACCTGCGGCTGATAAAAATTCTCGTCCAGATGATAGGTTACCGATTGAACTTTACTCAAAACCTCGGGTGCGGCTTTGATGTATAAAATCACCCTTTTATAAATACCGTTTCGCGTTACCGTGTCTTTGGTAATATCGTCGAAATAATCAATTTCCAATTGGTAAGCGTATAATGTCGATGCAGATAACATGCTGATAAATAATGCTATTATCAAGATCAAGAAATTATTTTTATTTCCCCTCATTTCACCTCCACCAGACCCAATCCTTATTGTTGTTCCTTAGGCACAATTGTTCCGGAATCCATCGGCTGAGCAGATGCTCCAGGGACATCTGCCGGCGCTCCACTTATGCCGCCGCTACCCATGCCGCCGCTACCCATATCTCCACCCGCGCCGCCGAAATCAAACATAGGAGATAACGGGGCCTTTTCCATGACTACATGGATTTCTTCCTTTGTCCCGTCCAGACGAATATTTTGCGACTTAAAACCTTTTTTAGCGACCGTTACCACCGTAGGCATAGCGGGAGTCAGAACATAACTTATTTCCGCCGGGGAATAAAATGTTTGCATTTTCCTGTTTCCCATGGATATGACCATAATTTTGGCTCCGTCGGGTTCGGTGGTTATTTTTATGGTTTGCGTCCCCATCGGAGTGTTGGTCGAACGCGTAGGCATAACCTGGGCTTCCGGGATGATAATGTCGGCGCAACCCGTAAGCCCTAAAATGAAGAAAAAGGCTAGATTCATTAAAAATATTTTGGCTTTAGTCATAATATGACCCCCGTCGCTTTCTTTTTTATTGTTATCTATAACTCGCTGGAATCAATGCTTCTATTTGATCTTTCCAGACGCTCGTTAAGCAGGGTTAATTGTTTTTCGGTTTCCAATAAACTACCATAAATTTTTTGCAGAAGATTTTTTTTGCTTATTTCAATAAAAGGCAGGATTAACCACAAAAGGAGGGAAATAAAAATCAAAACCACAAACAACAAAGCAAAAAAACTGGAAAATGCACCGAATAAATCAGCTAATTTTATGGAGAGGCGCTCCAAATAGTAATCAACCTGCCAACTAAATGAAGTTCGTAAAAAATACATATTATTTCTCTTCCAACTTATTGCCGATGCCGTCATCCGATAACGAATCGTAATTTAATTTTACATCCAGCTTTACCTGAATTTGATCGGGGGCAATCTGGTCATGATTCCCTAATTTTTCATTATGTTCATTTTTTTTGATGGTCAATTCATACCCCGGTGATATTCTGCGCCAGACTTTTACTACCTGCTCTTCGGTTTTGGTTAAAGTATATTTAACCGCGCTTTCCCGCCCCAATAAAAAATCCACGGTAACATTGGCATAATCGGCCAATTTTACTAAGGATAACAAGGACGGTTCACGCTCTCCTGATTCATATTGACTGATTAGCGAACGATTTATTCCTACTCGCTCCGCCAATTCGGTTTGAGTCAGGTCTTCCTTTTCCCGTAGTTCTTTTATGATTTGGCGGGTAATATCGCGAATATGTCTTTTTGTGTTTTCTACTTTTTTTTCTTTTCTGCCGGTCATAAGTATACTTTAGATCAATATAATTGTTTTGTAAAGTTATTAATCAAAGCTATTATATTTACTTATCTGCCAAAAATCAAGGTGCTAACTTTTATTTTTTATAATTGTAAAGGAATGAAAGATGAAGGGCAGGCGGTAAGGGTGGATGGGGGGGAACCCATAATTTATATTTCAAGGCACGTTTGATGCACTATTATTACAAGAGTAAGAACTTATCCGTAAATAACAGCCATTGTTTATCTCCCCCTTTGGCAAAGGGGGATTAAGGGGGATTTTATAATAATGGCTTTATACCACCAGACTTTTGTTGAAAATCATAAGAAAATCTCCCCTGTCCCCTCTTTTCCA
>JACRJN010000011.1 GCA_016235675.1 Candidatus Schekmanbacteria bacterium | reverse complement strand
TTAAAATACCACGTATTGAGGTGTCATTGCGAGCGGAGCGAAGCAATCTCATGATGGCCGCGGACGCCGAGATTGCTTCGCTCACCTAAAGGTCGCTCGCAATGACCATAAACGGTATAATTGAAATTTCCAAGTCCCTTAGGGGCTTAGAAAATAACAATGGCAAATTCCTTCAAAACGATCATAAAAAATAATTGTAGCGAAACCCACCTGCGGCGGATTATAGAATATTCCATCCTGATCTTTCTCTTTCTGCAACCTTTTACCCGCCATACCGCCACTATCCGCGCTGTTTCCTTAATCTCGGCACTGGCTGCCTGGTTATTATTATTGTATCTGTATCCCCAAAGCGTTTGGAAAAAAAACCCGCTCAATCCGTATCTTCTGCTTTATGCTCTCATCGCCGCAGGCAGCGTTTTTATAAGCTGCGCTCCCGAAGAAAGCCTCAGGGCGCTTAAATCCAACCTTTTCTATCAGGCAGCGCTTTATTTGATATTGGTAAACACCATAGAATCCCGCCGGCAGATACGCCGTTTATTGTTAGTGTTAACTATCAGCTTTTCCATTTTAAGCTTGCAAGGGATCATCGAATCGATCCCGGTCGGTTTGAAATATTATAGTTACGAGTACAAAAAAATCTATCCACGGGCTATCGACGGCTATGCGCTTCTGGCGTGTTTTTATTGGCCGCTGACCTTGGGAGCACTGTTATGGGAGGCCAAATTGGGCGTCAAAAATTTGCTCACCCTTTCCCTCCTGGCACAAACGCTGATTATTTATCTTTATGAAACCAGGATCGCACTAATAGTCTGTCTGCTCAGCGCTTTTTTTGCCTTATTGACGACCAGGCGTTATAAAACGTTATTGGTTTGCCTAGCTGTAAGCGCTTTTAGCGGCATAATCCTGGGAGTCAGCCGCCCCAAAGAGATGGGAGAAAAAATTGCACGCTACGCCAGTATTTTTTCCCGGGATTCTTATATTACCCAAAACGGGTCTTTCGCCAAAGCGGATTTGCAGGATGAGCAAGCGGTTAAAAAATTGCTGCAAGCCGGAATCTTATACCAGGACAGGAATATTATTGATAATGTCTGTTTTGTCAATACCATCGAAGATGAAAAGCAACTGATTCAGAGCCTGAATCTCAACGGCATTGCCCTGAACGCATCGATTATAACCGCCTGGCGCAGCAATTACCGAAATAAACCCGGCCTTTCCGGACGGCGGGAATTATGGCTGGGGGCCTGGCAGGTTATCCGCGCGCGTTTCTGGCTGGGCTATGGCTACAATCCTAAAATCTTCAGCCGGGCAGCGGGACAATCCCGATTTTTGGAAAAATGGCGGCGGACTTTGCCGACTCTATATAAAGACATGACCAGCAATCATCCGCACTCCAATCCTCACAATCAGTTTTTGAGTTTGTTGTTGGAAATGGGGCTGATCGGGTTGCTGATTTTTCTTCTCTTCTGGGGAAATTTTCTGCTACGCTTGGTTAAAAAATTAAAGCAAATAAAGCCTGATCGCGACCGGGTAATGCTCTATGCGGTAATCTTTACCCCGGTTTTAGCCTTTTTTACCGTCAACCTGATGAATTCCCTCTGGAACGGCGCGGCGGGAAAGCTTATAATAGTAATAATCGTCTTGGGTGCCTTGTTTCTGAACGATGGAGGATTTTTGCCTGATGACTCTTCGTGAATAATTTATCCATACCCACCAATAAAACAGTCAACCCCTGAATTATAAAGACCAGTTCCTTGGGGATTCCCGCTTTTAATTGAATCCAGCGATCGGCAGAACGTAAGCCGCCGAAAAAAAAGGCGGCAGGGATTACACCCAGCGGGTTGTTATTGGCAAGCAGCGCTACGGCGATGCCGTCATATCCATACCCCGGCGAAAATTGGGCATAGAAGGTGTGCTGCTGTCCTAATATAATCAACGCCCCCGCCAATCCGGTACAGGCTCCGCTTAACCCCATGGCCTTTAAAATCTGGTTGTTTTTATTAACTCCGCCGTACTCCGCAGCAGAAGAATTAGCCCCCACCAGACGCAGTTTATAACCGGCCACACTAAATTTTATAAAGATATAAAACATTATACAAGCTGCCAGTGCCAACGGAAATCCCCAACTCAATTGTACCACCACTAAATCCCAAATTACCTTCAACCGGGCTGATTCCAAGATGTCGGCGGTTTTGCTACTGAAAGCATTAACCCGCAAAGGGGCGCTGACCAGATAATCGGTAAGATAGATGGCGATATAATTCAGCATAATGGTACTGATAACTTCATGAATCCCGCGTTTGATTTTTAAAAGAGCGGCAATCAGCGCCCATCCGGCGCCGATTGCGGCGGAAAGCGTCAGGATGAAGGGGATATACGCCACAGATGACAGCCAGGGAAATTGCGTTCCCAGGTAAGCCGCACCGATCGCCCCCAGATATAACTGCCCTTCCCCGCCGATATTAAATAAACCGGCCTGGAAAGCCACTGCAACCGAAAGTCCGGTCAAAAGCAAAGGCGTCGCCTTAATGAGAGTCCCCGCCAAATTGGCAGCGGTTCCGAATGCGCCCTCCCAAAGCGAGGTAAAGCACAGCCAGGGACTTTTCCCGATGGCTAAAACGCTTAAACTGGCGATGGCTAAGGCTAAAAAGATTGCCAGTAATGAGTTGACGGATTTATATTTTAAAAAGAACAAGTTAATTTCTCCGGGGTGCTCTGATTCCCCCCATCAATCGTCCCAATTCATCCTGATTAATATCACCGGCATTGATTGCCGCGATGACCTCTCCCCGGAACATAACGATTATCCGGTCGCTTAAATCCAAAATCTCGCTAAGCTCCGTGGAAACCAGTAAAACCGCGCGCTTGGCCGCTTTTTCCGCCAATAGTTGCTGATAAACAAAAGCGGCAGCGGCCAAATCCAGACCGCGGGCCGGCTGGCAAGCTATCAGCAGGGAATGTTCCTGGCTCAATTCCCGGGCCAGCACCACCTTTTGCTGATTCCCGCCGGAAAAATACTGAATGGGAGTTTCTGTTTGCTGCGGTTGCACGTTAAATTTCTCGATTAATTTCCGGCATTCTTTTCTATTTTGCTTTAATCGCCAAAATCCCCGGTTCTGCCAGTCTTTATCTTGCAAATGCCCCAGCAGCAGATTTTCCCTGACGCTAAGAGAGGGGACTAGCCCCCGCATTAGCCGATCCTCCGGTATGTGCGTAACCCCGGCCTGACGGATTTGCCCCGGCGAATAATGGGTTATTTCCCTCCCCTTAAAGAATATCCTCCCGCAAGCCAGCGATCGCAAACCGGTTATTGATTCCACCAGTTCACTCTGCCCGTTTCCCGCTACCCCCGCTACACCTAATATTTCACCGCCCCGGATACTCAAAGAAATCTGCTGGATGTTCTGATGCCCCGGCTGATGACGGCTGGAAACACGATCCAACCGCAACACTTCGTCGCCCAAAGCGGTTTGACGTTTATTCTCAGGAAGGGCGATTTCCGTACCCAGCATTAAATAAGCCAGTTGCTGGCTGTCGGTTTTAGCCGCGGGCATAGTCTGAACATGCCGCCCATTGCGCATGACAGTAACGGTATCGGCCAAGCTCAAAACCTCTTCCAGTTTATGGCTGATAAAGATGATGGTCTGCCCCTGCCGCTTTAAATTACGCAAGAGGCGGAAAAGCTCCCCGGTTTCCAGCGGGCTTAGGACGGCAGTAGGTTCATCCAGAATCAGAATGCGAATCTTGCGGTAAAGCGCTTTTACAATTTCCAAATGCTGCTGCTCTCCCAAAGAAAGATCAGCCGCCGTTTTATTCAAATCTAAGGAAAACCCTAGCTGATTAACCAGTTGATTTACCTTGTGAGCGGCATCCTCTAAATGCAAAATCCCCCAGCGTGTCGGCTCGTTTCCCAAAACAATATTTTCCAGCACCGTTAAACGGGGAATAACTTTTAAATGCTGATGCACCATCCCCAAGCCGCGGGCGATAGCAGTTCGGCTATTTTTTATTGTTACCGGCTTACCGTCAAGCTGTATCTCCCCTTGATCCGGAGGCACCAGGCCGAAAAGGATTTTCATCAAGGTGCTTTTGCCCGCCCCGTTCTCCCCCACCAGGGCATGAATTTCCCCAGCGGCGACGGAAAAATCCACCCCGCAACAGGCAGGTGTGTCGCCGAACGTCTTATGGATATTGGTCATTTGGATGATGGACATATTTGGCAGGTCTCACCCCCAATGCTGTTGACTTAAGGAATTGTCATTGCGAGGCAGCCTTACCGCCGAAGCAATCTCAAACGCACGTGGGGCTTGAGATTGCTTCGCTCCGCTCGCAATGACAGATATGAGGAACCCTTTCTATAATTCCTTAAGTCAACAGCATTGGGTCTCACCCGGCGGCGTTGAGCATCTTTTCCGCATGGGTCAGGGCGCTGGCGGTGATTTGGCTTCCGGCGAGCATCCGGGCTAGTTCCTTTATGCGGGCGTCCAGATCTAATTTGATGATGCCGGTAAAGGTTTGACCTTGGTTGACGGCTTTTTGCACCACGAAATGCTGATCGGCCAAGGCCGCGATTTGCGGCAAGTGAGTGATACAGATAATTTGTTGGCAACTTGCGCTTTGTTTTAGTTTCTGGCCTACCACCTCCGCCACCCGTCCGGAAATCCCGGTATCCACCTCATCGAAAACCAGGCTGCCGGTTTGATCGGGATTGGAAATCAGGCTTTTTAACACCAGCATGATGCGGGATAATTCACCGCCTGAAGCGACTTTGGCCAAAGGCTTAGGCTCTTCGCCGGGATTGGCGGAAAAAAGAAATTCCACATTGTCTAATCCCTGCGCGTTGCCCTGATAAGCCGGGTCATCCCCTGTTTGCGGGGAAAATTGAACTTTTATCATTGCTTGCAACATACCTAATTGCATTAATTCGGCTTCCAGTTTAGCTTCCAAATCCAAAGTTTTCTTGCGCCGTATTTGCGAGAACTCGGTTGCCATATGATTTAAAATTTCCGCCAGTGCCTTTTGTTTGCGCTCTAAATCGATCAGATCATGATCCTGATGGGAAATTTGTTCCAGATCGCTAGTAATCTTTTGCTGAAAATCAAGAATCTGCCCGATTCCCGGCCCGTATTTACGCTTTAAGGTATCTATCAGCATCAGGCGCTCTTCCACTTGGTTCAGCCGCTCCGGGTTATATTCTATTTGGCTCAAATAATCGTTGATGGCCGAGGCTAAATCCGCCACCTGATATTTCAGGGCTTGGGAAGATTCTTCCAGGGGTGCTAGTTCAGGGTCTATCCGGGATAAATCTCGCAGTTTATTTTCTACGCCGGATAAAGCTTCGCTGACAGCCCCTTCGCTTTCATAGAGGGCTTGATAAATCCAGTGGCCAGATTCTAAAATCTTGTTGGCGTTATTTAAAAGATTACGCTCGGTTTTTAACCTTTCTTCTTCCCCGGGCTGCAAATTCGCTTGTTCGATTTCCTGGACTTGAAAGGTCAGCAAGGCTTTTTTCATAGACTGCTGATCTTTTTGCTGTTTGAGCCGGGATAATTGCCGCAAAACTTCCTGCCATTCCTGGTATAAATCCGCCAATTGATTGCGCTGCGTTAGTAATCCGGCAAATCCGTCTAAAAAATCTATATGTTTTTCCTGCCGTAATAGCAATTGATGTTGATGCTGGCCGTGAATATCCACTAAATCCTGTCCGATGTCATTTAACGTAGCCAGACTGATGAAACAATCGTTGGCATAACAGGAGCTTTTCCCCTGCTGGTTCAGGCGGCGGCGTAAAATCAGGGTGTTTTCATCGCTCCCGCTGATTCCGAATTTATCCAGCTTTTCCTGCAAAGACTGCTCCGGCAGATGAAAAACCGCCTCGATAATCATCTGAGCCATGCCGCTGCGGATATATTCGCTTGAAGCCTTTGCCCCCAGAACAAACTCTAAAGCGGTTATAATCATCGATTTGCCGGAACCGGTTTCTCCGCTGATGACGTTAAATCCTGGAGCAAACTCCACCGTTAATTGATCGATTACCGCAAAATTTTTTATTCTTAATTCCCGCAACATGGAAACAGACCTTATTTTAATAATTCCATCGCCCCGGATTTAAGCCTTACCTCTCTTATCTGAGGGGACACGGAATAAACAAATAAATTAGGCCGGTATTTTTTAAACCAGTTTATGGCAAATGGCGGCAAGTCCAGCTTACCCATTAATATATGTTCAGGAATTAATTTCAACTCACCGTTACCTACAGTTAATTCACCGCTGACTTTTATCGGTACGCGGTACTCCCAGAGACTGCTCTGCTTGCTTTTTACGTTCAAAGAGGTGACCTCCGCCGCCGGTACGATTAAATTGATAATCGCCCATTGCCCGCCGATAATAAAACTATCTGAGGTAATATTAATCCAGGGATTAATAAAAAGACCGGTTTCGTTATCCTTCATTTCTTCCTGAATGGCTGAATTGATTTCCAACTCGGTCAGCACAACGCGACGGATGTAATCATTTTTGTTAAAAATAGTGAATTTCTCCCGACAGCGGTCAGCGGCGATATCCGAGGTGGCTATATATTCGATTGAATCGGTTTTAGATAGAAGATTAACCACCTGAAAAAACGCCCCGGCAAAAAAAACTATCAAAAGAGCGAAAAGCAATATTTTTACACCGCACCCAAAATGACTACTTTCTGAAACTCTTGTGTTTGCCATATTTCCCATCCCCCAAACGGTAGCACAGGCTTCCAGCCTGTGTCACATCGCTTTCCAGTTGATATAGCAAACTGTCATTCCCGAACGCCTTAATCGGGAATCTGGTTTTTCAAACAGTTAAAATCAGATTCCCGATAACACCATTCGGGAATGACAACTATAGAGCGTTCCATAAATAATGATGTACAAAATTTGTCATTGCGAGCGGAGCGAAGCAATCTCCATGCGTGTGGATGAGATTGCTTCGGCGATAAGGCTGCCTCGCAATGACCTTAAACATGGTATGTTATTTACGGAACGTTACACTAGAAAACGATTCATGTGCTTCCAGGCTGTGTCACAGGCTGGAAGCCTGTGCTACCAAAGATGACTCCTGTCTTTATCTAAAAAATTCCTTGAAAGTACTGATAAAACTTTGCCACCCGAATCCCGGTTCGGATTTATCCATCAAATAGAAATCATCTATCCAGGCTTTCCCGGAAATTATATCCCCGCCGCTCCAGCGCGCTACATAGACATGAAGATACTTCGTTTCCGGTGTGGTGGTGAAGGCCACCGTTAACTGTGTCCACTCGTTCGTATCCCATAACGATCCGGACTCGGACTGGAAATAACCCGGATCGGCCTGGGAAACGCGGCCGGACTGGCTGGCTCCCTCCACATAAAGCCTTACCCCCTCCATGCTGGAAATGTTTTCCGTCATAACAAAGGCTTTTAATAAATAAGCCGAATCAGGCTGTATCGGAATCGGCCCCTGGAAAAGATTAATATATCGTAAATCGTGCCGGCCGGTAAAATCAATCCGGCAGGAATTATTTCCGCTGTGGGCGATATTGCTTTCCAGGGTGGTTATCGCTCCCGCTTCATCCTTTTTGTGCCAAAAGGCTAATTCGCCTTCCTCAAAACCGGGATTCAAAAGGCCACCGGCCCCCGCCGTCTGAAAAGAATAACCGGTATTCATTAGGTGCGGCGGATTGGCAATATCCTGGGCTTGAACCTGGATTTCCACCGGTTTGTCAAATTCAAACACCCCGGCAGGTACATAATTCACATGACACCCTTCGGCAAAAGCACTTATTTGCGGGGTGACCTGTTCCTCATTAATCCACAAACTGACCCGGTCTTTATCCACTCCGCTGCCTAAGTCGATAATATCGAAAGCGATACTACTTGCGACCGGCGCTCTTTGTACATTCGGCGCCGGAGACATATTGGTAATATACGGGGGTAAAATATCCGCAATTCCGGCAATTTGATAAACGCTGCTGTCCTCTTTGGCCATTATGGTAACTTTGGATGCGCCGTGAGCCAGAAAGCGGCGCTCGAAAAAATTGCTGGAAGTGGATGTAACCTTGACTTTACCGCGGTAGACCCCGGTGTTTAAATCCGTCTCATATAACCGCAGTTTAAACAAATTAGGCCGGGAAGTTCCGGTAAACAGTACTTCGGCCACATTTTTATTTTTAGGGTCGCTGTCCAAGCCGATCAATTCTATTTCCAATTCCTGGTAGGGATTGATTAAGGATGGGTCGTTGTTATCCTCAGCGGCAACCGCTCCGACCACCGAATTAGCGGTAATCGTCAAGGTCGCGACCGAACCGGGGGGGGAATTTTGTTCGGTCAGCAAAAGATAGCTTTCCCCCGCATCCTGCCCGCGGGTATCTTCCCCTTTAGCCCCGATCAACATATCGTCATAGCCGTCGCCGTTGACATCTCCGACATAAGTAACCGCCCTTCCTGAGGCATCCCCTTCGGATTTGCCGAAAAAGGCTTTGTCGGCGAAAGCAAGCGAGGTGCGCATTTCCCACCCATCCGCTTTTCCCAGAATCAAATAGCTTTGCCCGGCTTCCTTTTTATTAAATTTATTGCGCCAGGCACCGATCAAAATATCATCAAACCCGTCGCCGTTGACATCTCCGGCCATGGAAACCGACCATCCGGCGGAATCACCCTCGTTCTCACCGACAAGAGAAGCATCGGCGGAAGCCAGACTCAAATCATTACCCCACAACTCCCTGCGCCCGAAGAAAATATATACCTGCCCGGCATCCGCCTGATAAGAGTCGCTTGACCAGGCTCCGATGGCGAAATCGGACAACCCGTCGCCGTTGACATCCCCGACAAAGCCGATACTTTGTCCGGAGGAATCGTTATTGTCTTCTCCCAGAAAAGAACTGTCCGCTTGGTCCAATTTAACCTTCCAGCCCCAATCGAAGGGACGCCCTAAGATCAGATAGGTTTTACCGACAAAATCCTTGCTTTCCGTAGTAAAGGACGGCGCGCCGATCAGAAAATCGTCGTAACCGTCGCCGTTGACGTCTCCGGCGTACGCCACCGCTTTTCCGGCTTCATCGCGGGGAAACTCGCCCACCCAGGAAGCATTGGCCGATTCCAGCGACATGCGGCGATACCAGCCGTCCGGTTTACCGAGAATCAGGTAAGCCGCTCCGGCATCGTACCCGTTGGTATCGTTAGCCCAGGCGCCGATCAGAAAATCGTCATAGCCGTCGCCGTTGACATCCCCGGCGTAGGAGATGGCTGAACCGGCGCGATCGTGATTGGCTTCGCCGATAAAGGAAGCGTCGGCCTCGCTCAGGAGAGTGTTGCGTTTCCATCCGGCGGGTTTTCCCAAAAACAAATAAGTCTGCCCGGATTTATCCCCCCCGAAATCATTTTTAGGCGCACCGATTAAAAAATCGCTAAACCCGTCGCCGTTGACGTCTCCGGCATAAGCCACGCTGCGCCCGGCCTCATCATATTCACTCTCACCGATAAAGGAAGCATCCGCCCGATCTAAATTAAACTGCTTGTCCCAGCCGCCGGCGCGCCCGAAAATCAGATAGACCTTTCCCGCATCCAGCCCGCCCTCGTCATTTCCCCATGAGGCGATCAAAAAGTCATCGTAACCGTCGCCGTTGACATCTCCGGCATAGGACGCCGCATCACCGGAAGAATCGTAAGTCCGCTCTCCGGAAAAGGTCACCGGCGCGGCCGTTAATTTTTGACGCGGGGCAAGCTTCAGATCCAAACGGGACTCTTTGGCGCAGTTGACCGCCTTTTTCAGATTCAGGTATCCCGCTGCGGTAATAACCAGGGTTTCTTTATACTCCCCGGCCGGCAGATATAATTTATAGACCCCGTCATGCCCGGACATGGTAAACTCCTTTTTCTTCTTCTTCAGCACCACAACAGTCGCATCGTCTACAGGCAGTCCGGTAAGGCTGTCCGTCAACTTGCCGCTGATCATGATCACGTTTTCTACCGGCAGACTAAAATCATCCTCCCATTTTAAACCCTCTTTACTTTTTATGTTAAGCTTGAAATTCAACACCTGCCCGGAAACGCAGTTGGCGGAAATTCTGAATAGCGCCGAACTGGAGCTGCTTTGCCTTTGTTTGCTTGCGATATTACCGAAGCTTAACTCGCCTTTTAAAAGATTTACATTGGGATCAGATGTGCTTAAAGCTGCGGTTATCCCGGTTAAGTTTTGAAAATAATTGTTTTCTAACACAACCCCCAATTCAATCGTTTCCCCGGATTCCATATGAGCGTTGCCGTTGCCGAAGCTCTCCCCGGAGACATCGTCGTCTATCAGACAATCCGCATAGCTGACTTTCAAATGGACTTTGACTGAGGCGGCGTCCAGACCTTTGAGAAAAACAGAAATCGTATCCCCGGACTTGACCGCCAGCCTTTTTAGCAGTTCGTTACTTCTGGTCTCGACCAACTGGAAACGACCTCTGAATACCCCGGAATCCTCTTTGGTTTCCACTAAGTTCACTTTAATTTTATTGTTACTCCCGGTCGCAGCAAAAACCTGCATTACATTGCGGCGCTCTTTCTGCGCATCCTCGCCTTTAACCTCCAGATAAAGCCAGTCTCCCGCTTCCACCTGAGTATCCAAATCCTTTGAATAGCTGGCATCCCGCTTAAAACCGACCTGAGTAATTTTTGCCGGAGGACGATTAATCTGCCCGGTGACCAGATAAACCTGCCCGGCCTGTCGGCCCCCATGGCTTGCCGAATCTGCGCCGATTAAAACATCGGGCAGGCCGTCACCGTTAATGTCTCCCGCATAAGCCAGGCGGCTTCCGGCCAAATCGTTCTTTTTTTCTCCCACATAATTTAAAAAAGATGTCGCTGCATCCGTTACATGCGCCCATTGGGGCTGAGACTGATAAAAATAGATTTTTCCGGCTTTTTTCTCCCCCTCGTCACTGCGGGTGGCGCTGATAACGAAACCTTCCTGGCCGTGTGCGGTAAAATCGCCGCTGTAAGCGATGGCGCTGCCGAAATGATCGCCGGGCTGTTCGCCGTTTAACATTACATCGGCCTCAGGCAAAGAAATATCCTTGCGCCAGCCCTTTTCTTTGCCCCAAAAGAGATAGCACTTTCCGGCAGACTTGCCGGTCTCGCTGTTGTTTTCCGCGGCAATGATAAAATCGCTCAAACCGTCGCCGTTTAAATCTCCGATAAATCCCAAAGCATTACCGGCGGTATTGTCCCGATCCTCTCCGATAAAGGTAGCGTCGGCACGGGATAAATCCATATTCGGAATCAAACCGATCGCCCGGCCTAAAAACAGATAAACCTGGCCGCTCTCCGGGCCTTTGGCGTTTTTTAAAGGGGCGCCGATTAAAAAATCGTCATAGCCGTCGCCGTTGACATCCCCGGCATAGGCCATTACCCCACCCACCCGATCGTTTTTATCTTCACCGATAAAACTGACATCGGCATTAGCCAGTTTCATCCTTTTATCCCAGGTACCGGCTTTTCCCCATATCAAATAACATTTCCCCGCTTCTTCCCCGCCGTCCGTATTGTTTTTGGAACCGATCATGAAATCGTCGAAGCCGTCGCCGTTGACATCCCCGACATAACCCAAACCGCTGCCGGCATAATCTTCCGAACGCTCGCCCAGAAAGGAAACATCGGCTTGCGACAAAGGGATTTTCTTAGACCAGCCCTCTTTTTTCCCGAAAATTAAATAGGCTTTACCGGTATTATCGCCGCGCTCGTCGTTATTGGCAGCGCCGATTAAAAAATCTCCCAAGCCATCACCGTTGACATCCCCGGCATAAGCTACAACGCTTCCCGCCCCGTCGAATTCCGCCTCGCCGATAAAGGCTACATCAGCTTCCGCTAAATTTAAATAGGCTTGCCCGCCTTTATCTTTGCCGAAAACCAAATAAACCTTTCCGGCATTCGCCCCGCCTTCATCGTTATTATGGGCGCCGATCAAAATATCGTTAAAGCCGTCACCGTTAACGTCCCCTACCGATGCGATGGAAATACCGGCATTGTCGTACATGGCCTCGCCAACCCAAGAAACCGGCACATCGGATAATTTGGCAGGCTCCGCCAAAC
Source organism: Candidatus Schekmanbacteria bacterium (assembly GCA_016235675.1). Taxonomy (GTDB): domain Bacteria; phylum SZUA-182; class SZUA-182; order SZUA-182; family SZUA-182; genus JACRJN01. The sequence goes on along the minus strand of JACRJN010000011.1, from coordinate 6,567 downwards.
CGCTGCCCGGAAGCAGAATGCCCAGTGAAATTATCAACCAAAAACAATGTCTCATCAAAACAATCCTAAACATCCTGTTGAAGGGGGTAATTCTTCCTTTATCTTTTTTACCGGTATTTCTTTTGCCGGAGTTGGTGCCTCCGGCAGAGGATTTTCACTGGCCGGATGCGCAACCGTTTCGGCGGTTTCCGGGTTATCGAACTCCGGGAAGGTTATTTCTTCTGCCGAAGAAGGCAATTCATTATCCGGTATTTGCTCAACTTTGGAAACATCATCTATTTCTACTTTACCATGAATCTTATTTCCGCCGGCTAAATATTTACTGTTTTTAACGCTGAGCGCGCCGGGGCCGCTAAAACTGACATCTTTTAATGTTTCTCCCTTTTCGTTTGTTTGTGCAGGGGAATCCGTCACGTCAAAATTCAGTTCGCAGGTAATATTATTTTTGAGCGCGGTCACCTCGGAATCACGCACCTGCAAGCCGGCAGTGGTTTCCGATCTTAATTGATTAAAAGCAATATAGGCTTTGGATTTGGATTTTACGGTAATCGCCACGGTTCCGTTTTCTTTGACATCGTTATTTACAATCCAGGCTTCGCCTTCTCCGTCTAAATTTATTCCCACGGTTTCATTTTGAAAAATTAAGTTATTAACTATGATGGCCTTCCCATTTTTAATAACCGGAATACCGACCAGCTTATTCTTAAAAATGACATTGTCTTTAATAACAGCCCGCGCCTCATCTTTAGATGCAACTCCTACACCATTGCTGTAGAGACGATTTTTTTCAATGGTGGGATTGGCAGAATCGGTACAGGCTACTCCGGCATTGGTATTACTATATATATCGTTATCGACAATCTTCGTTTTACAAAACTGCCCTAAATTAGCGATACCGGCGCCTCCGTTGCCGTAAATGGCATTTCCGGTAATAAGCGGACTGGTAAGCACGGTCGAAGCATGTACCCCGATTCCGGTATAGCTGTTGTCCCGGATTATGTTGTCCGTGATTTTCGGCGAACCCCTTCCAATCATGACCGCATGACCGATGCCCGCCCCCCGCGCCCCGGTAATAGTAAATCCTTTCAAAAGACAATCGCCGTCAATCTGAACGATCGGATCGGGCGCTCCATCTCCGTCATCGGTCAAAATGGTTTTTTGCGCTCCCGCTCCGATTAAATTACGCCCGTCCCGCAACACGATATTTTCATAATAAGTTCCCGGAGCCACTTCGATAGTATCCCCCCGTTCGGAATTATCGATTGCTTCCTGAAGGCTGTGAGAATCCTGCGGAATCCGCAAGGTTTTTGCTGCTAGCAGATTTACCATACATAGGTAAAAAAAAGCGCTTAAAAAGAGGTAACATTTTTTTTGCAATTAAACGTCTTTCTTGGCTTGGGCTACATAATTAAGAGCGGTCAGGCGTTCAATTAAATCCACCTTAAGGCTAATACTGTTCATTTAAGCTTCGTTTTCCCCTTCTCCCTTCGGGACATAAGCGCTAACTTAAACGTAGTGCAGGGCTTTAGCCCTGCCTCTTTTCAAACGCCGCGTTCTGCCAATCGTGGGGTGAGGGGCAGACCTAAAGGTCTGCGCTACATATAAATGCCTTAAGTTAGCGCCTATGTCCCTTCGGGAGAAGGTTGGGATAAGGGTACAAAAGCTTAAATAAATGGCTCAATAATGTAGTTGCCTGATTTATCAGGCGATCTTGCGTAGTAGCCGTAGTGCCAGGGCTTTAGCCCTGGAAGTTCAGCCCTAAAGGGCTGGGACTACGAAATTCAAAATTTTTTCCTGATGCAAACAAAAACAAAAAAGTCTCCCTATTTCTACGCAACCAATAAATGGCTCAATAATGTAGTTGCCTGATTTATCAGGCGATCTTGCGTAGCGATGCCCCATAAATGGGGCAACTACAAGCTCACGCCCCCGGAATCCATAAAGAGCCATTTAAATAATAGCACATCATAAAAGGATCAACAAGGTTTAAAGGGTTTTTTGCCGAATTTCTGAAATTGTGTTCTAAAGTTTGCCATTCCGAGATTGACAAAATATCTCATTTGGCGCTATCATATTTACGCTGCATTAAGTATTTTTATTCCTGCCAGACGGGGAAAAATCGTTTGACCCTGTCAGGATTATAATGCAATTTGGCAACTTCCTGCTATAATAATCAGACAGTGAAAATAGAACACTATTTTATTTGTATATATAAATTGCAACAATTCACCGCCATAAGGAGAGGATGAATGAAGACAGCGACCGAGGTGCGTTGGCACGGACGAGGCGGCCAGGGTACGGTTACCGCCGCTAAAGTTTTGGCTGAGACGGCTTTAAGCAGCGGGAAATATGTACAAGCCTTTCCCGAATACGGGCCGGAAAGAATGGGAGCGCCTCTGCGCGCTTATAACCGGGTAAGTTCTGCGCCTATCAGCATCCATTGTCAGGTAACCAATCCGGATATAGTAGTGGTGGTCGATTCGACGCTATTACAAACTGTAAACGTTTTGGAAGGCACTAACGAGGATGTCATCTTGGTGGTTAACACCCCGGAAAGCCCGCAAGCCATAAAGGAACAGTTAACGCTCGACAAGCAAAGGGTTTTTACCGTAAACGCCAGTAAAATAGCCTTGGAAAACATCGGTAAGCCCATGCCCAATACCCCAATGCTGGGCGCTTTAGCCAAGGTCTCCGGATTAATCAGTCTGGATGATTTGTTAAAAGACGTGAAAAAGAGTTTTGGCAAGAAGTTTGCCGAGAACGTAATCAACAATAATTTAAATGCCGTCAGGCAGGCTTATGAGCAGGTTAACGCCGCCTAGACGTCTTTATATGTTTGCTGCCGGGAAAACCGGGGAGGTCAAGGAGAATGAGTAAACCCAAAGGCTGGAAACAACTGCCTATCGGCGGTTTGATTATAGAGGCCGGAAATGCCGAAAAATATGTAACCGGCGGATGGCGCAGTTTTTATCCCGTTCATGATCAGGAAAAATGCAGCAATTGCCTGCAATGCTGGATTTTTTGTCCGGATTCGGCCATAAAAGTCAAAGACGGGAAAATCCGGGAAATCGACATGAAACACTGTAAAGGCTGCGGTATCTGCGCCAAGGAATGCCCGCCCAAGATAAAGGCGATTACGATGGTTGAAGAGATGAAAGGGTAAAAATTAACTCCATAAAATTTCAGGAGGACTGATAAATGGGAAAAGTAGTGGCAATGACCGGAAACATTGCGGTAGCTAACGCCATGCGCCAAGTAAATCCGGATGTGTGCGCCGCCTATCCGATTACCCCTTCCACGGAGATTATGCAGCAATTCGCCAGTTTTGTTTCCGATGGCTTGGTGGATACCGAATTTGTAGCGGCGGAGAGCGAACACAGCTCGATGAGCGCCTGTATCGGAGCGGCCGCGGCCGGCGGCCGGGTCATGACCGCCACATCGGCCAACGGGATGGCCTTGATGTGGGAGATGCTGTATATCGCCGCCGGAAACCGCTTGCCGATCGTCATGGCCTTGGTCAACCGGGCATTGTCGGCACCGATCAATATCCATTGCGATCACAGCGACGCCATGGGGGCGCGGGATTCCGGCTGGATTCAACTCTTTTCGGAAAACGCTCAGGAGGCTTACGACAATCTGATTCAGGCTGTCTGCATCAGCGAAAACATGCAGGTGCGCCTGCCGGTAATGGTTTGCATGGACGGTTTTATTATCAGTCATTCCATTGAAAGAATGGAGCTTTTGGAGGATGCGCAGGTAAAGGAATTTATCGGCGAATATCAGCCGCATTATCCCCTGCTTGACCTTAATCACCCGGTAACTTACGGGGCGATCGATTTGCAGGATTATTACAGCGAACACAAACGCCAGGAAAGCCAGGCGATGGAAGAGGCGCGCTCCGTGATCCTGGAAGTCAGCAAACGCTTCGGCAAAGCCTTCGGCCGCGAATATAGCTATTTTGAAGGTTACCGGCTGGAAGATGCCCAAATTGCCGTAGTGGCCTTGGGATCGTCCTGCGGTACAATCAGAGCGGTGGTGGATGAGTTGCGCGCCAAAGGCATCGCGGCGGGATCGTTAAAACTGCGCACCTTCCGTCCCTTCCCCTTCGACGAACTGGCTCAGGCGCTGAAACATGTCTCGGCAATCGCGGTATTAGACCGCGCCGAATCTTACGGCGCCGGCGGCCCTCTGTGCAGCGAGGTACGTGCCGCTTTATACGGATTGGCCCATCATCCGCAAATTCTGGGCTATGTCTACGGATTGGGCGGTAGAGATTTCGGACTGGATGCAGTGCACAAGGTTTTCCAGGACTTGCAGGAGGCCCAGGCCGGTAAAATCGACCGCAGGTTTAAGGTCGGTTATTTGACGGTACGGGAGTAACGGATAAAAGGCAGATCGATGTTTCGGCGTGTCCCCACGCCGAAACAAGCAAGGGGAAATGTTACCCCTTTACGGTTTCGGTGTGAGGACACACCGAAACATCCACATCCAATGGAGATTAAGATAATGCCTGGGAAAAAAGCGGCAATCAGTTATAAAAAATTGGTCAGAGAGGTTAGCTTGCTGGAGCCGGAAGAGCAGATAAGCTTGGCTGAAATGATTTTTACTCAAATAAAAGGTAAAATAGCCAAGAGGGGGGACAAACATAGTGTTATGGAGCTTGAAGGCTTGGGAGCAGAGATTTGGCAGGGTATTGACGCTCAGCAGTATGTTTCCGGTGAGAGAAATTCATGGGACTGATAAAAAATTTATCGGGTAAAATAATTTTTCTGGATACTTCTCCAATTATTTATTTCATAGAAAACATCCATGTCCCTTCGGGGCACCAGGAAAAGTATCGGGAATTGATATTTTGATCTTGAACGATTATATTAAAAAATAAATTTGTAGGGGGGGTAGAAAATTTTGTAGGGTGGGCTGTGCCCACCAATCGGTGGGCACAGCCCACCCTACATTAATGCTGGGAAATAAAAGCAAAGGAAAAACTATGGCAGAAACAGCTAAAAAATCGCTTAATTTAAAGGAATTATCCAAAAAACCGGAACTGCTGACCGGGGGGCATCGGCTTTGTGCCGGATGTACCGCATCGGTGGTGATGCGCCAGATGCTGTTGGCGGCGGAAGACCCGGTAATCATTTCCAACGCCACCGGCTGCCTGGAAGTGGCTACCACCATCTATCCGTATAGTGCCTGGCTAACCCCCTGGATTCACAGCGCTTTTGAAAATTCCGCCGCAACGATTACCGGGGTGGAATCGATGTATAATTCGCTGAAACGCCAGGGTAAGCTTCCGGTCGATAAAAAGATTCGCTTCATCGCCCTGGGAGGCGACGGCGGAACTTATGACATCGGTCTGCAATCCCTATCCGGCGCCCTGGAACGGGGACATAACTTCACCTATATCTGCTACGACAACGGGGCGTACATGAATACCGGGATTCAGCGCTCCAGCGCAAGTCCATTAGGAGCAGACACCACCACCACCCCGGCGGGCAAGGTGATTGCCGGAAAGCAGCAATACCGCAAGGATTTGACCGCCATTGTCGCTGCGCATAACATTCCCTATCTCGCCCAAGCCTCGCCCAGTCATTGGCGCGACTTGATGGAAAAGGTGCGCAAGGCGCTTAATACCGAAGGCCCGGCCTTCCTCAACGTGATCGCCCCCTGTCATCGCGGCTGGCGCTGCAAAATCGACGAGGGGATCGAACTGGCGCGCTCCGCGGTAGAAACCTGCTTCTGGCCGTTGTACGAGATCGCCGATGGCAAATTGACCATCAATTACAAACCGCGCCAGAGAAAACCCCTTCAGGAGTGGATGGAGCCGCAGGGGCGCTTCAACCATCTGTTTAAACCGGAAAATGCCGCTATTCTGGAACGCTTGAAAGAACGGGTAAAGCTGGACTGGCATCTGCTGCTGGATCTGGAGATCAAACAAAAGCTGGATTTAAAAGAATGGCAGGGTGTGTTGAAGGATAAGTACAATATCGATTATCCGGTTGAATATTAAGAGCTTATCCGTAAATAAAAGCTACACTTGATTTCCCCCTTTGGCAAAGGGGGATTCAGGGGGATTTGCAAATTGTTATTTTCCACAAGAAATTCTATCTCGATAATTGTTCCCAATTATGTCCGAAAATTACTTGAGGTTGAATTCAATTTGAAAATCTCCCCCAACCCCCTCTTTGCTAAAGAGGGGAAAGTTATTTACGGATATATTCTAAGTCACTTAAGTTGCAATATAAACCAGTAATCAGGCATGGATAATGCAGGAATATAACTATGGATTGGCGCAAAACACGCGAAAAGGTAGCAAGGTTTTTTGTTTTTTATCTAGTAAGGGTAATATATATCATTTTAGGCTTATATGTTTTGTTTCTCACCGGATACCTTTTAATTGACATCTTGCAAAGACGATTTGGGCTTTTTAATTAATAACTCATGTTACGCAAAGTTACTATCCTGGATGTTTCGGGTGTGTTCCACACCGAAACCCTTCTAAAGGGCGGCGGGCCGATTGGTAAGGCTTGGCAGGTTTGAGATAAGAAACCTGAGTTCGGAATAAGAAAT
>JACRJN010000023.1 GCA_016235675.1 Candidatus Schekmanbacteria bacterium | reverse complement strand
CCGCTACTATTATTTTTTTATTTTTAAAAAAGAAAAAAATCTTTTAACTACAATATACAAGGGTCAGGGTGAGGGTACCATAATTAAATTATTTAAGCTTTTGTACCCTCATCCCGACCTTCTCCCAGGGGGAGAAGGAGCTTAAGTAACAAGGGTAATATCATGAGTATAAAAGTATTATGCGATTTTTGTACCGGTTGTGAAGCGTGTCTTTCCGTATGTCCCTTCGGGGCTATCGAGATGAAGGACGGAGCGGCGAACATTACCGAAAAATGCAATCTCTGCAAGGCTTGTGTCGAGATTTGCCCGGTGGGAGCGATTGAGTTTAAAGACACCCGCCAGGCCAAGGGCGATCTGTCGGACTATAAAGGGGTGTGGGTTTTTGCCGAACAGCGGCAGGGCAAAATCTCCAGCATTACCTATGAACTGCTAGGAGAAGGCCGCAAACTGGCCGATCAATTAAAGGAGCCGTTGGCCGCCGTGTTGCTTGGCCATAACATGGAAAGCGCCGCCCAAGAGTTAATTCATTACGGAGCCGACCAGGTTTATTATGCCGACAATCCGATTTTGGCCGAGTTTCACGATGATTCCTACACTCAGGTTATAGCAGGTTTAATCAATCAATATAAGCCAAGTATAGTTTTGACCGGAGCCACCGCTATCGGGCGTTCCTTCATCCCCAAAGTGGCGGTGCGTGTAAAAACCGGCCTGACGGCGGATTGCACCCAACTGGACATCGATCCGGCCACCAGGCTCCTTCGCCAAACCCGTCCGGCCTTCGGCGGCAACATCATGGCTACCATCCTCTGCCCGAACAGTCGTCCGCAAATGGCCACCGTACGTCACAAGGTCATGCAAAAGGCCGAATATCGGGCGGAGCGTAGGGGAGAGGTTATTACCCTTAAAGGCTTAGGCGTCATAACCCCGCGTACCAAGATCACCCAATTTGTGGAAGATGTCGCCGAGACCATTAACATCGCCGAGGCGGACATAATCGTATCCGGCGGACGCGGCTTAAAAGACGCCAGGAACTTTGCGCTACTTGAAGAACTGGCCAAGACCATCGGGGCAGCGATCGGTGCATCCCGCGCCGCGGTGGACGCCGGCTGGATTCCCTATTCCCACCAGGTCGGGCAGACCGGCAAGACCGTCTGTCCCAAGCTCTACATCGCCTGCGGCATCTCCGGAGCGATCCAGCACCTGGCGGGGATGCAGTCCTCGGATATAATCGTCGCCATCAACAGCGACCCAGACGCCCCGATATTCAAAGTGGCAACATACGGAATTGTCGGCGATTTGTTTGAAGTGGTTCCGGCGTTGACAAAGAAGTTGAAGGAATTGCGGGGGGAGTGAGGTTTTTAACCACGAAGCACACGAAGAGCACGAAGAAAATTTTGTATGGTGGGCAGCTCCCACCTCTTATGTTGATGTTTCGGTGTGAGGACACACCGAAACATCAATCAAAAAAACTTTGCGCTCTTTGCGCCTTTGCGGTGAATAATTCTTAATCAGGACAAATAATATGCCTAAAACGGCCTTTATCTTTCCCGGTCAGGGATCGCAATCTGTGGGGATGGGAAAAGACCTATATGAAACCCACCCGACAGCCCGGCAAATTTTGGATCAAGCCGATGAAGTTTTGGGAATAAATCTGACGCAGTTATGTTTTTCCGGCCCCAGGGAAGAATTGGACTTGACTATCAACACTCAACCGGCTATATTGGCGGTCAGTTACGCCTTATTCAAGTTGCTGAATGAAAAGGGTATTGTTCCGCTGATGGTGGCAGGGCACAGCTTGGGGGAATACTCAGCCTTATTGTCAGTGGGGAGCATCGCTTACCCGGAGGCTTTAAAATTGGTGCGCCGCAGAGCGGAACTGATGCAGGAGGCTTGCGCTCCGGGTGTCGGGGCGATGGCGGCATTGGTTGGAGTGGAACGGACGACGGTAGTAGAAATTTGCCAAAATTGCAGTTCCGCCGAAGTGGTGGAAGCGGTCAACTTCAATTGTCCGGGACAGATCGTGATTGCCGGTCATAAAGAAGCGGTGCAAAAAGCCATGGATATGGCCAAAGCTAAAGGCGTCAAGCTGGTGACCATGCTGCCGGTAAGCATCCCTTCCCATTGCTCGCTGATGCAGGAGGCGGGGGGTAAACTCAAGGCTTATCTTGAGACTTTGAACTTTAGACAACCTCGAATACCGCTGGTAACCAATGTTAACGCCCAGGTAGCCACCAAAGTCGAGGACTTACAGGATGCGCTGGTCAAGCAGTTAAGCTCCCCGGTTTATTGGGAAGACTCCATCCAGACCATGATAAAGCTTGGTATCGATACCTTTGTTGAAGTCGGGCCGGGTACTGTTTTAAGCAAGCTGCTAAAAAGAATTGATCGGCAGGTGACGGCAGAAACCGCGGGTGATTTGCTTGCCGGTTAGTATTATGTAGGGTGGGCTGTGCCCACCTTTGGAAATGGTGGGCACAGCCCACCCTACAATACAAAAAAAATCAAATTTTTCAAATAAAATTCATTTTCAGGCTTGATTAATAGGGGATAATATGGTATTCAAAGATAGGGTGGCTTTGGTCACCGGCGGCTCGCGCGGAATCGGGAAGTCGATCGCCCAACAATTAGTCCAGGGCGGAGCGCAAGTATTTATTTTTGCACGTGATTTGGCTAAAGCTCAGGAAACGGCCTCTCAACTTGGGAATGTAACCCCCATGCAGGCTGATGTGGCCGATTTTGATCAAGTGGAAGCCCAAATCAAACAGATTATCGCTCAGACGGGCAAGCTGGATTACTTGATCAATAACGCCGGAATCACCAGAGACAACCTTTTGATGCGGATGGATAAGGCCGATTGGGATGCCGTCATCAATACCAACCTGGGCGGGGCGTTCAACTGCACCAAGGCGGTCACCCGGCAAATGAGCAAGCAGCGCTTCGGGCGAATCGTGAATATTACCTCGATAATCGGGGCGATGGGTAACGCCGGTCAGGCCAATTACAGCGCTGCCAAAGCCGGATTGATGGGATTGACCAAATCGGCGGCCAGGGAATTGGCCTCCCGTAACATAACGGTAAACGCGGTAGCACCCGGTTTTATCGAAACCGATATGACGGCGGTTTTGCCGGAAAATATCAAAAGTGCGATGTTGCAGCAGATTCCGTTAGGCCGCTTTGGGCAGCCGGAAGATGTGGCTCAATTAACCTGCTTTTTATTATCCGATACCGCCGGATATATCACCGGTCAGGTATTTCATGTAAACGGCGGTCTTTTGATGTAGATTTTAGGCAAAATTGCGAAAATATCTATAAAACGTAACGCGGACATTCAGCCTTGCATCTGGGCAGACCTGAAGGTCTGCGCTACAAAAAATTGTTTAGCCATATAGGTCTTTAAGGGGAGGTGAATTTAATAGCATGAGCAGTATTGACGGAAGAGTTAAAGCGGTAATTATGGAAACCTTGGGGGTTAGCGACGCGGAAGTGACTCCTGAGGCGTCCTTTGTGGATGATCTCGGTGCCGATTCTTTGGACACGGTGGAACTGATTATGTCCTTCGAAGAGGAATTCGGTTTGGAAATTCCCGACGAAGAAGCCGAGAAAATTACCACGGTAAAGGATGCGGTGGCTTACGTTAAAGAACATGCAGCCGAAAGTTAAAATTGCTTTCGCCGCATAATTTAGAGAATAGAACTTTCATCTCTGAAGTGTCGTAGCGCAGGGCTTTAAGGGCTGTGCCGCAATTCCCATTTTGTCATTCCCATGAAAATGGGAATCCAGAAGTATTTGAAAAGCATGAATTCCCGTTTTTACGGGAATGACAAAACACAGCAATTGCGACACAGTCTTCAAAAGCAGGGGATAAACCCCCGCGCTACTTTTAACTGAAATTCAGTTTTTATGAAAGTTCTTTATAGGGTAATATTGTCTTTTGGGGGTGAGATTTCACCCCTTTATATTTAATGAGGATTGATACTTGAAGAAAAGGGTAGTAGTAACCGGTTTAGGGATGATAACCCCTTTGGGAACGGGGACGGAAAAAAGCTGGCAGGGATTGATTGCAGGACAATCGGGCATTTCCGCCATCGACGCCTTCGACGCTTCGCAATTTGACAGTAAAATCGCAGGTCAGGTGCGGGATTTTGAACCGGCGGACTTTATGCCGGCCAAAGAAATCAAAAAGATGGATCGCTTTATCCATTTTTCCTTAGCGGCTTCGGATATGGCTATGCAGGATGCCAAACTTCAGGTTTCCCCGGCTGATGCACATCATGTGGGGGTATTAGTCGGCAGCGGAATCGGGGGATTAGCGGCGATTGAGAAATATCATAAAATTCTGCTGGAAAAAGGGCCGTCCCGGATTACACCGTTTTTTATTCCTATGGTAATTATCAATCTGACTTCAGGTCAGGTAGCCATGCGCTTTGGCTGCAAGGGGCCGAATTTGTCGGTAGTTACTGCCTGCGCCACCGGTACCCACGCTATCGGCGAGGCCGCCCGCATTATCCAGAGAGGCGATGCCAAGGCCATGATTGCCGGAGGAACTGAGGCGGTAGTTACTCCGTTGACTATCGGCGGTTTTGCCGCGATGAAAGCCCTTTCCACCTGCAACGATCAGCCCCAGAAGGCCAGCCGTCCCTTCGATGCCCGGCGGGATGGTTTTGTCATGGGAGAGGGTGCGGGAATTGTCGTACTGGAGGAATTGGAATATGCCAAAGCGCGGGGCGCTAAAATATACGCCGAATTAATCGGCTACGGCACATCAGGCGACGCCTATCATATCTCCAGTCCCTCACCGGACGGGGAGGGGGCGATTTCCTGTATGCGCAATTGCTTGCAGGACGCAGGGATACAGCCGCAAGAGGTAGATTATATCAACGCTCACGGGACATCAACCCCGATTAACGACAGCCTGGAAACTATGGCGATTCATCAGGTTTTCGGCCAACATGCTTCTAAGGTTGCTATCAGTTCCACTAAATCTATGACCGGCCATTTATTGGGAGCGGCAGGCGGGGTGGAAGCGGTCATCTGCCTGTTGGCAATGGAGCGCGGCATTATTCCGCCGACCATTAACTATGAGCATCCCGATCCGGCCTGCGATTTGGATTATGTACCGAATCAAGCCCGCAAGCAGGAGGTTAAGGTTTCTCTGTCCAACTCCTTCGGATTCGGCGGAACGAATGCTACGCTTGCTTTCAGGAAACTGTAGGGTGGGCTATGCCCACCAATTATATCGTTTTCTGGTTGTCATTCCCGAATGGTGTTATCGGGAATATGATTTTAACTGTTTGGAAAACCAGATTCCCGATAAAGGCGTTCGGGAATGACAGTTTGCCATATCAACCAGAAAACGATATTATATGCCGCCAATAAAAATTTAGCGCTTTTGGCAATGTGAACGGGGTACTAAATGGTGGGCTACAAGGAAACTTCAACCTATAAATAGCGCAATTAACCACAGAGGGTACAGAAGGCTACAAACCTTCTTCTGTGTTCTCTGTAGTTTATAATTGCCGGGGATTAACGCAACAATTATGATCGATGAAACACGAAGAGAAAAATTAAGCACTCTTCAGGAAAAAATTGCTTATACTTTTAATGATTTAACTTTATTGGATCGTGCCCTGACACATCGCTCTTATGCCAATGAGCAGCGCGGGGAACAGCTTGAAGATAACGAGCGTTTGGAATTTCTGGGGGATGCGGTGCTGGAATTGGTCATCAGCCATCATATGGTGGAAGTTTATCCCCATTATACCGAAGGTGATTTGTCCAAGCTGCGGTCTTATATTGTCAGCGAGCCGGTGTTGGCCGAAATAGCACGAAATCTGGAACTTGGCGAATATATCTTATTAGGCAAAGGGGAAGAGCTGACTTATGGCCGGCATAAAAATTCGCTTTTAGCCAATACCTTTGAAGCCATTATTGCCGGAATTTATCTGGACAGCGATCTGGACGCCGCGCGTCGTTTCGTAATCCCGCTATTTGATAAATCCATTCATGAGGCTTCGCAAAGCGAGCATTTACAGAATTTTAAAAGTCTGCTTCAGGAATATACCCAAGCCAAATTAAGTTCCATTCCGATGTATGAAGTGATTTCCAAAAAAGGGCCCCATCATCAGCGAATTTTTGAAGTACATGTTAAAATCGGCAAAAAGGTTTATGGGCAAGGTCAAGGGAAAAGCAAAAAGGAAGCCGAGCAGCAAGCCGCTAAAAATGTTCTGAAAATTTTGCAGGAAAATAACGGGTTGTCGGAGGCTGAGGAAGTCAATACTCCGGCCATTTCAGAAACAATTTGATTATTTCCGGCTGCTTATTTTCCTGAGCGATCATCAACGGGGTAAACCCGTCATTATTCTTGATAGTGCCGTCTGCGCCTTTTTCCAACAACAGTTTTACTGTTTCCGCATTTCCCGTCATCGCAGCAATATGTAAAGCGGTTGCGCCGTCATTAAATTGAAGATTGGCATTTGCTCTCCTATCCAATAGCAACTTAACCATATCGCTATGTACTTCTAAAACGGCGTTAAACAAAGCGGTAGCGCCTTGTATATCCTGAGCGTTAATATCCGCACCTTTATTGAGTAGTGTAAGCACCGCATCCTTATGCCCGTTCATAGCCGCGGCCTGCAAAGCGGTGGCTCCGTTATCACGCCTGGCGTTGGCCGCCACCCCCTTATCCAGAAGCAACTTCACGATTTCATTATAACCCTTAGAAGAAGCGTTAAATAAAGCGACAACCCCGTTGGCCTTTACATCCGCCCCGTTATCCAGCAACAATTTTACAATCTCGCTATGACCATTCAAGGAAGCGGCTTGCAGGGCGGTAATCCCACCCTCATATTTGGTGTTGACGTCCACTCCCTGCGTCACAAGCTGCGCCGCCAAATCGTTCTCCCCCTTAAATGATGCCAGATATAATTGATAGCCTAAGCGCTTTTTATCGACTTCCTGTGCTTGAAGTAAATTATGAGCAAATATTAAGTATAGCGTTGATAATATTATAAATATTATTTTCATGCTTTATCACCAGTAGAATTTGTAGGGTGGGCTACAAATTATTATAGCCCTAATTCCTTTTTCAAATTCTCATGAGTTACCCATTTTTTATTTCCCCTTTTAACCTTTAGGGCAGAATAATAATCGGCCTTATCTTCTTCAATCTGCTTAAATCTTAAATATTCCTTATAGTCTATAATAACCGCCACCGGTTTTTTGTCTTCCTTAATTACCTGGGTTTTAATCATCACTTCTTACTCACCAGAAAACTTCCAATCGCCAGATAATCCATGCCACTGGAGAAAAAGCAGCCGACGGCGTCCAGGGGCGAGCAGACGATGGGTTCGTCGCGGACGTTGAAGGAGGTGTTTAAAACTATGGGGACGCCGGTTATCTTGCCGAATTTATTGATCATCTCCCAGTAAAGGGGATTGGTCTTGCGGCTGACGGTCTGGATGCGGGCAGTGCCGTCAAAATGGGTGACCGCCGGAATTTTGGCGCGCTGATCGGGATGCACCAGGCAGACTGAGGTCATGAAAGGGGAGGGGACATGGGTATCGAAATAATTGGGCATCTCCTCTTCCAGAACCGAAGGGGCAAAGGGGCGGAACTCCTCCCGGCGCTTGACGTATTTGTTGACCAAATCCTTCATCTCCGCCCGGCGCGGATCGGCTATAATGCTGCGGCAGCCTAGAGCACGCGGGCCGAACTCCATCGCTCCCTGGAACCAGCCCATAATATTGCCTTCGGATAACAACCGGGCGGTTGTAACGGTAATGTCGGCCTGCTTTTCATATTTGACCTTGCACATATCCAGGGCGTTTTTAATTTCATCGTCGCTATAAGATGCGCCGAAATAGGCTCGGTTGACAATCTCCACCCGCTCTTTTCCCAACAAGGTGTTATAGACATGGAAGGCCGCACCGAAGGCCGTTCCGCTGTCGCCCACATAGGGCGGGGTGTAAAAATTCCTGAAGCCCGACTCCCGTTCGATGCGCCCGTTGGCCACGCTGTTGTAACAAACGCCGCCGGAAAGGCAGAGATTTTCTTCACCCGTGATCTTTTTCAAATGTCCCGCTAAATGCAAGATTGCTTCCTCGTGCACCTTTTGCAGGCTTGCGGCGATGTCCATGTGATGTTGGGTGACCGGTTCGCCGTATTTACGCTCCGGGCCGATAAGAGTCGCTAATTTGGCGGTAGGGCGTCCCTCTATGTCGTAATTGCAAAAACTTCCGTCGATTTTATAGCCGCCGTCGGCTTCCAATCTGATAATCTTTTTGAAAAGATCATAATAAACCGGCTTGCCGTAGGAAGCCAGTCCCATGACCTTATATTCGTCCTTATCGGGGCGAAAACCCAAGTGATAAGTCAGGCCGGAATAGACCTTGCCCAGGGAATGGGGGATATGGATTTCCTTGAGCACCTTAATATTATTCTTTTCCCCCAAAGCCATTACCGTGGTGGCTTTCTCCCCGCGGTTGTCCACGCTCAAAATCGCCGCCCGTTCGAAGGGGGAAACCAGAAAGGAACTGGCCATGTGGCACAAATGGTGATTGACGGCAACCGGGTCTTTGCCGGTACTTTTGCGGAAGTTGCGAATATCGTTGAGATGGGAGGTGAAGATAGAATCCATCTGCACCAAGCCGTAAAGGCTTTCCATGGTACGTACCGGCAGGCGGCTTAGGCGATGGCATAGTTCGGAGCGCAAGTATAGCCAGGGCTTCCAGGTGTAGGCGACATAATCGACATCTTTAAGGGTAATCCCCGCCTGTTTCAGGCAGTAGGTGATTGCCCGTTTGGGCAGCGCTTTTTCAAATTTATAGCGCGTCAGGCGCTCTTCCTCAATCGCCGAGAAGACCTTCCCGTCTTTAATCAGACAAACCGCCGAATCGTTCATAGTGGCGTTGACGCCTAGAATATACATTAAGCCCTTCCTTTTATATTGGTAGCACAGGCTTCCAGCCTGTGTTGCAGCATAGAATGGAAACTCTGATTTAACCAACAACTTCCACTAATTGTACCGTTTTTGTGTGGGCGTTGCCCACATCACAGGCAAGATGTCTGTGCTACCAAAGAGCTGAAACACCCTGAACCCCTTACTCTTCGTCCTTCCAACCGAAAAAGCCCTTTACCTGGTGCTTGCCGCTTTCCGGGTCGATGCGCTCGTCCTTGTTTTTCCAGCCCAGCATCCCGTGTTCCTGAATAACGCCGTTTTCCGGATTGACGCGGGTATCGGTATCGTGATAACCGAGCATTCCGTTTTTTTGAACGATACCGGTATCCCGGTTAATGCGAATATCAATATCTTTCCAGCCGAAAAGCCCGCTCTTTTGAATTTCCCCCGATTCGGGATCGATACGGGTATTGGTATCCTTCCAGCCGAACAGGCTCTTTTTTTGAACTATTCCGGTTTCCGGATCGATTCTATATTTATCATCGTTATTTATGCCCAGTTTGCGCATCAATTCATCAGCGTCCATAATAGCATTCCTTATTGGTGACACAGGCAAGATGCCTGTGCTACCGGCCTTTTTACTTCAAATATTTAACTCCCAGCCGCCAATAATGCGGGTCCCTTGCTCCTCTGACTTGTGCCATGAAATCTCTTCGGCGGGTATTCCGATGGATGTCTTCGCGCCGCAATTCCCATTTACTTATATGGGGATTATTTCCCCAAAAACCGCCGGCGGTGACGGCACAACTATAACCTTCTTGCTGGATAAGATCAATTATATTTTGATTATATTTCCCAAACGGGTAGGCAAAGGGGATAAATTTACTTTTTATGTCCTGGAAAAGAAATCGGCGGGCAGCGGCTAAATCCTCTTTAACTTTTGTCAAATCCTGTGCCGCCATATTAATATGCCCGTGCGTGTGTCCGCCGATAGTATGTCCTCGTTTTGCCAGCTCCATTATTTGATCCCGATTCATCATCTTCAAGCGGGGAAAGGCCGGGTCTTCCCAGCGATTGGAGTCTCCGATAAAAGCGGTACTAATAAAAATGGTGGCCTTATACCCATATTTATCCATGACAGGAACGGCTGCGGTAAAATTATCCTCATAACCGTCGTCAAAACTGATTACAACTCTACGGCCATGTATATCATTATGATATTGTCTTTTGCTTAATACATTTTCTAAGCTATCGACAGTAACTTTATGTTTATGCAGGTATTCCATTTGCCAGGAAAATTCATCAACCGATATAGCATAAGGATAATTTGATTTATCGGAAACAGAATGATAAAGCAGGATACGAAAAGTCGATCCTTTGATGTCTTGAAAGGCTTCCTGAAGATGTCCCATTATTTCCTTTTTTGTATTACTGGAAAAGCTGCAACTGCAAAACCTGGTAGAGGAGGGTTTGCCTCTAATCTATTTATTTTTAGTTATTTTACTTTTTCAGGATGAGATTCCCTCTTGTCTTTAGCCTTTTCTTCTTTCACCTGGCCGCTTTTCTCTTCCTGAGGTTGTGTCATCTCTTCTTTTTTCTCTTCTACAACTGGCTTGCCGGCTGTCGCCTTATCTTCGTGATGTTTTTCTGCAGCCGATACTGAACCAGCCAATAGTAAACCAAATATTGTTGCTAACACAGCTCTTTGCATTTTTAAACTATTCATTAAAACGTTCTCCTTTAAAAGAAGCAACCCTCCCCGCTAAACATTCCCAAATTGCAATATATCCTCACCAGGTTTTTACTCGATTACAATATAACACAAACACCTCGTTTTGTATAGTATAGTTCAAGACTGGTCAGCGCTCTACAAATTTTCATACTCGGTCTTTCTTGAGGACAAGCCGAAAGACCGTGAAAAAGGACTGGGACTACGGAATTTGCACCCACCTATTTCTATAAGTTAACATAATATACATTATCAGACATTACAGATAGTATGATACCGCCACGGCACGGTAAGCAGAGATTGCTTCACTTCGCTCGCAATGACATATTATATCATTTTCTGGTTGATAAGGCACTCTGTCATCCCCGAACGCCTTTATCGGGGATATGGTGTTTAAAGAGGTTAGAACTGGATTCCCGATAAAACCATTCGGGAATGACAACCAGAAAATGATATTATAGAACCTTTAAGCCTGCCAAATCAGCGCCTCGAAGTCCGCTCCCGGCACGGTTATAATCATGTAGCCCCGGCCCGGCCAATGTTCCACTTCCAGATTATTTTTTTCGATGGTCACGCTTAAATGTAAAACGTCGCCGCTTTTAACCTTTAAATCGGCCAAAGGAATTTTAATTTCCAAAATTTTTCCTAAGGCGGCTTGGCAGCTTGCAGAAACCTTTTCCCATCCGTTGGCGTCCCGGCGCTTATATAATGTAGTGCGCAGATCGGCTCCGTTTTGCGGCGGATAAAGATCCAGACGCCATTCCGAAGGTTTCAGAACAAAAATTTTAAAGCACCAATCCGGGACATCCGTTTGCCAGGGCTGGGCAAAATCCAAACGTAAGAACAAATTTTCCGGATTGAAACCGAAATAAAGCCCGCTAAAAACCTTGGTGCTCTGATGCATGGCCTGGTGCATGGAGCTGCAATTCTTGGTTACATCGAAATTTCCGGCTGCCAACCATTCGAAATAATTGGTAATCATGCCGTCGATAACCGGATGGAGGAAGCCTTTAGGTTCGCTTTGCGGCGTGCAGTGCCTGGTTTCGATTATATTCGATACATAAAGACGCTTGGGGACTTCCAAACCTAACATATTATAAACATTGATTAATTGCTGCCGGAATAAATTATCGAACATCTCGTCGTTGGCCGAGTTATGCTCCTCGCCATACCACCAAAACCAATCGCTGCCCTCGGCGATATAAATTTCCTCCCAAGCCGATGCTATAAGCTGCGGATCGGCATTGGGATGTTCAGCCTGATACTCCACCAATGCCTGACGGGTCAGATTGATTTGCTCCCAGCCGCTGTTGTCCTCTTCATGGCCGATCCAGATACGGAAGTTATGGTCGATCCAGGAGCCGGAAAATAGATTCTTCAACTGTTTGCGAGCCGGATTTTCCTTGAGATATTCTGAAACGGTAACGATTTTCAGCATCGGCTCCCGGCGTAATTCTTCATATAGATAGATAAGGAATTCCACCCCATTGTTAACATAATATTCCCAGGCATTTTCCCCGTCCAATAATATGGTGACCAGGTAGCTGCCTTCTTTCGGCAGCTTTTTGTTGATGGCTAACAGGCGGGCAACCATGTCGCTGGCGGCGTCTTTGGAATCCATGCGCGAATAATTGAAGCCGATTAAATCGGATAACAGGTGATCACGAAAGATCATATTCAACCGCTGGCCGCCCTTTTCAATCCAATAAGGCTGATAGAGTAGTTCCGGGGCATGGGGGATATTGTTGCCGTCCCGGTCTAAAAGGGTATCCAGGGATTTTGCCAAAATCTGCTCATCGGTGGCGATCCATTTAATACCCTGCCGGGCGATTAGCGGGATAATTTCCTCACAGACCGAGCCTTCCGATGGCCACATGCCGTTGGGAGTAATACCGGTAATTTCCTTGAACAGAGCTACGCCCTTGGCTAATTGGGCGGCGGCGTCCTCAGGGTGGGAAAAGATCGGATGGGGAAGTTTCACGCCGGGCATGGCGGCATGAGCGTTACGGCTGTCGCAAAGCAGAGGCAGAATGGGGTGATACATGGGGCTGGTAATCAATTCAATCTGCCCGCTTTTGGCTAATGCAGCATGTTCCGGGATAATCAGCTTCAGAATGTCTTCCTGAACAGTTAGCAGAATAAGCTTATCTTCCTCCTGGAATTTTTCTCCCTTTTGCAGCAAGGAGGCTATGCGCGGGTCGGTCTTGAAAAAGGGGTCGATCCAGCTTAGGTTGAACCAAATTTGCAGGTCTAAAAAATCCTGGGTGCTGAAATATTCCTGAATCCTGTCCAGTTCTTCGAATTTGATGGCCTGGCCGCGTTTTCTCAGCAATTGGGCATAGCGCGGATGCGGATATACCAGATGCTCCCAGTTGGCCATGAAGAAATTATACAGCAAATAAACCTTGTCATTCCGGGTCAATTCGGCAGCCGGTTTGAGGAATAATTGTAGGGATGTTTCTTTGATGTTTTTCAGCCCCCGGTCGGTGTAATCCTTGATTTGCTTGAGCAGGGAGGGCACCAGGTTGAAGGTCTGATGGATTTCGGGAAATTGGCGCAGGATGTGCACCATCATGTAGTAGTCTTTGATCCCGTGCATCCGCACCCAGGGCAGCAGGTATTCCCCGCTTCCCATGTCCTGGTAATATGGCTGGTGCATGTTCCAGACAAAGGCGATATGTAAAGGGGCGGTACGTTGTTGTGTCGACATATGGAAATAACCTTTCGGTTTTTAATTATCAACGGGTTCTGTTCTTTCCGGAATAGAGCGATATAACCTTCGTTTCCTGTACCCTGCACATCGGTTTTTCAGGTTTTTCCATTGTAATGAATTCATCAACATCTGCTATTGAGGCAACTCCGACATGAAGGGCATCGATTGGGGTCATATCATATCGCGAGGCTAATTCAATTGCACGTTTTGTTAGTTCAGACGATGATTTTATATCCTCTCCGGCGCTTTCTAAAATGGCCGACATAAAATCTATCTCGTCTTGGCGTCTATGAGCAATGGGTTTTGGTAACACTTCTAATCGAAGGTAATCACTTACAATTAAAATACGTTCGGGATCGTCCAATATTTCCATTGCCTTATGAGAAATTTGTTCATCACCCTGAAAGGCAGCAATTAAAACGCTGGCATCAATGTACGTTCGTTTTTTCATCTAATTCAGATTCCCCTCTGCGGTTACTTATTTCTTCCAATATTTCATTTTCGTCAAGTAAACGCATCCCGAAATCAATGGCGCGCTTGCGTAAAGATATTAATTTGAAACCCAAGGCGGTTTTTGGAATAAATTTTTCCTTATTAATAGGTTGGAGTTCAATAGATTTTTTTGTGCGCAACGGCATATGTCCCATATCGATTCCCTTTTTATGTAACATTCCTTGAGTTTTAATTGTTTTCATGCTGAATTTTACACCCTCTTCACCGACGAATATTCCGTTAACTTATCCCAAACGATCTTCTGATAATCGGCCAGATGCTTTTCCGAATCGGCCTCGAAGCGCAAGACCAGCACCGGCTGGGTGTTGGAGGCGCGGATTAAGCCCCAGCCGTTTTCGAACAGAATCCGCACGCCATCGATGTCTATTATATTATAGCTTAAACGGAAGTAATCGCTTAGTTGCTTAATTATTTGAAATTTGTCGGCATCGGCGCATTCGACACGGATTTCCGGGGTGACAAATGTGTTAGGTACGCCGGAAAGCAGGCTGGATACCGGGTTTTTAGTTTGGGCGACTATTTCCAGCAGACGGCAGGAGGCATAAACCGCATCGTCATAACCAAAGTAATCGTCGGCAAAGAAGATGTGACCGCTCATTTCACCGGCAAGCAGGGCACCTGTTTCCTTCATCTTCTTTTTAATCAGCGAGTGACCGGTCTTCCACATAATGGGTACACCGCCGTGCTGTTTTATATCGTCAAAAAGGGTTTGGGAGCATTTAACTTCAAATATAACAGAGGCATTCATATGTTTGCTTAAGATATTGCGTGAAAAGATAATCATTAACTTATCGCCCCATATGACGTTGCCGTTTTCATCCACTGCCCCGATACGGTCTGCATCGCCATCGTAGGCAATCCCTAATTCGGCCTTTTCAGACTTTACCTTGGCGATCAAATCCTGGAGATTTTTTACTACTGTCGGATCCGGGTGATGATTGGGAAAGCGGCCATCCGATTGACAATACAGTTCGATTACTTCACATCCCATTTCCTTCAGCAAATCGGGGGCAATGATGCTGGCTGTTCCGTTACCGGCATCGATTACCACCTTGACCGGACGGGCAAGCTTGACCTTGCTTTTGACCAGCTCCTTATAGGCAGCGATAACCCCGGATTGAACCCGCTCTCCCCTGCCCTGTTTAAAACACCCGCTTTGAGCGATTTGGTAAATCTCCTGAATCTGCTCGCCATGCAGGGTGGTCTTCCCCTGACAGAGCTTGAAGCCGTTAAATTCCGGCGGGTTATGACTGCCTGTCACCATCACCCCGCCGTCCAAATTCAGATGAAACAAGGAGAAATAAAGCAAGGGGGTAGTCACCAAACCCACATCGTGAACCGAGCATCCGGTAGACAATATCCCTTTGATTAAATTGGCGCTGACTTCATCCGAACTCAAGCGGTTATCATGCCCGACGACTACAACTTTCGTGATATTCTTTTCCTGTAAATAAGTTCCGTAAGCCTTGCCGATGGATTCTACCACCTCCAGCGTAAGCTCGGTGCCAACTAGTCCTCTTATGTCATATTCACGAAATATTTGTGGATTCATTTAGGCTCCCATTTTTTATTTGAACGATTATGAAGAATTTGGAGAAACGGAGAAATGGGGAATCGGAGCTATTTGATTAACCATTTCTCATTATCTCTTATCATAATTACAATTTGGGCAATAATATGTTCATATTCTTGGCTTAAATCATCCGCCATAGCAGATCCTATATAACCGCATCGCAAGGAGAAATCGATCCATACTTGTGTTTCACCCGCTTCGCTTTCTGCATCGCTAAGTTTGGCGATAAAGGCATTTTTATAACGTCGTTTTCGCCAGGACTCCGCAATATTGGCGCAAACTGACCGAGAAGAACGGCGAACCTGATCCACGAGTGAATATTTTTCTTCCGGAGGAAAGGTTTTTGTAATTTCAAATATTTTCATCGCGTTGTTCATCGCATTTTGATACACATACAAATCTCGAAAACTATTAATTTTATCTCCCATTCCCCCGTTTCCCCGGTTCATCCCTTCATCGATAAGCCCTACTCCGTCAATTCGTGTATCCCGTGCACTTTGATATGCTCTTTCTCAAATACTTCCACCACTTTATCCCGTAACGGGCAGTCAAAATGCAGGGCCAGCCCGCAATTGGAGCTGAATTGGCGCGGCACTGGTATTAGTTTGACGACCATCTTTTCCTTTTTCAGCACCCGTTCGGCCTTTAGGGCATAATGGGTGGCGTCGAATGTGACAACACAACCCTTTTCCAATGTCTAATCCTCTTTTTATGTAATAGCTGTTAAGCGTGTTTTTCTTTGTTTTTCTTGCGGTCGCCATGGGTGGT
>JACRJN010000190.1 GCA_016235675.1 Candidatus Schekmanbacteria bacterium | reverse complement strand
ACTAGAAAACGATATGAGTTTTCAAAGGATTAATATGTACATTTGCGACACAGAATACGACGTAATAGTCGTCGGCGCCGGTCATGCCGGTTGTGAGGCGGCACTGGCTGCGGCGCGGATGGGGGCAAAAACCCTTCTGCTTACCATCAATCTGGACACTATCGCCCTGATGCCCTGCAATCCAGCAATCGGCGGGATTGCCAAGGGGCATCTGGTGCGGGAGATCGACGCCCTGGGCGGGGAGATGGCCAAGAATACCGACCGCACCAGCATTCAGTTCCGCATGTTGAACACCAAAAAGGGCAGCGCGGTGCAAGCTCCCAGGGCGCAGGCCGATAAGCAGCAATACCGCTTGAGTATGCGTCAGGTCTTGGAGAATCAGGATAATCTGCATCTCAAGCAGGAAATGGTGGAGGATATTCTGATAGAAAAAGGCCATGTGGCGGGGGTGGAAACACGGCTTAAAGCCCGTTATCGCGCTCATGCGGTAATCGTTTGCAGCGGCACCTTTCTCAACGGCCTGATTCATGTCGGGCTGACCAGCTATCCGGCAGGCCGCTCCGGGGAATTTCCGGCTATCGAACTGGCTAATTCCTACCGAAAGTTAGGCTTTACCCTGGGACGCCTGAAAACCGGCACTCCAGCCCGTCTGGACGCCAAAAGCATAGACTTTAGCGTAACCATACCCCAACCTGGCGATGATGTACCGTTACCCTTTTCCTATGACAGCGAAGGGGTAAATTATGCGCAGCTTCCCTGCTATCTGACCTACACCAACCTGAAAACCCATGAGGTTATCAGAGGCAATCTGGATAAATCGCCCCTCTATTGCGGCTTAATCAAGGGCATCGGCCCGCGTTATTGTCCCTCTATCGAGGATAAGGTCGTGCGCTTTGCCGAGCGGGTGCGGCACCAGGTCTTTTTGGAACCGGAAGGGCGCAACACCCATGAGATTTACGCCAACGGCGTCTCAACCAGCCTGCCGCAAGAGGTGCAGGTTGAGTTTTTGCGCACCATCGCCGGACTGGAGAAGGTAGAAATATTGAGGCCGGGGTATGCCATCGAATATGACTTCGTACCCCCCACCCAATTAAAACCCACCCTGGAAACCAAATTGGTGGAAGGGCTATACCATGCCGGGCAGATCAACGGCACTTCCGGTTATGAAGAAGCGGCGGCTCAGGGTTTGTACGCCGGGATCAACGCCGTCCTCAAAATCCGCAAACGGGAGCCGTTAATCTTATCCCGTGCCCAGGCTTATATCGGGGTATTGATCGACGATTTGGTGACCAAGGGGACATTGGAGCCTTACCGGATGTTTACCTCCCGCGCCGAATACCGTTTGCTGTTACGCCAGGATAACGCCGATTTGCGCCTGACAGAAATCGGCCATTCACTAGGCTTGATCGCTGCCGGGCGGTTTAAGCATTTCAGCGAAAAGCAGCGTCAAATAGAGGCGGGGATAAATTATCTGCGGGAGAATAAGATCGCGCCAAGTAATATTAATAATGAATGGTTTAAGAATAACCAGTTAGCTACCTTAAAAACCCCCAAGCCCCTGGCTGATGTTCTGAAAAGACCGGAAATCGGTTACGCAATGCTCAGGGGATTGGACATCCAATTGCCCAACCTGCCGGAAACAATCGCCCAACAGGTGGAATGGGAAATAAAATACGAAGGCTATATCCAGCGTCAGCAACAGCAGGTGGAAAAGTTCCAGCGCCTGGAAAAGCAGGCCATCCCGGTTGATTTTGAATACCGGCTCTTGTCCGGCCTGTCCACCGAAGTAAAACAAAAACTGGAACAGGTGCGCCCGGTTTCTATCGGTCAGGCCGCCAGAATTCAAGGGGTGACACCTGCGGCGGTTGCCGTTATTATGATCCATTTGCAGAAAAATCGCGTCGTGAATAGCTGACCCCAAGTCTTCTACCTGAAAGTGTAACATAGGGCAACATTGTACTTTCAGCCTGATAAGCTATGGTTACATTATACTGTTCACTTAACGTAGCGCAGACCTTCAGGTCTGCTCCTTCGTTCCCACCAAAGCCACCCCATAAGCAGGGATAGAAGCCCTGCGCTACGTCTTAAGTGAACGGTATTGCCCCTAGACCCCCTTTGCTAAAGGGGGAAATCGTGTTATGCAAATATAATGCAAAGCTTTGGCAGCGTTCTCAATCAGAGACCTGAGGCGTCATTGCGAGGCAGCCTTATCGCCGAAGCAATCTCATACACACGCATGGAGATTGCTTCGCTCCGCTCGCAATGACACTTTGGGGTCTCCCTATTGCTACGCGACCAAAGCTTTGGCTGCTTTTAGCCCCACCATCTGGACATGGCAACAAAAACTTGATATAGTGGCTTCAAAGGAACAAGAAATAATCAACCCGTTAACTGATGGGAAGGGGATTAGCGCGATGAACGATAATCATAAGAATCAAACGGCTACCAAACAAACCTGGGAAGATTTTTGGAAAGCCCGCACACGCCAAAAGAATTCTTTCATCCCTTTGCTGAATCTGGTAAATGATTTGACGATGGTAAGAAAATCAGTGCATCTGGCTATGAAATACAGCCAAAAGGGAACAGTGTTGCAGGCGGGGAGCGGCGAGGCCAGGAATTCTATAGCCTTGGCCAAAAAGAGAGGCGACCGGGTTGTCGCCCTGGATTTTTCGCCGGAAGCCCTGATTTTAGCCAAAGCCAAAGCCGCAGAACATAACATCACCATCCAATTAATTGAGGGAAATATTGAGCACATGAATTTTGCCGATAATTCCCTGGAATTGGTTTGGAATGAAGGAGTAATGGAACACATTGTTGACCCCTTGCCGCTGCTGAAAGAAATGAAAAGAGTAGGGAAAACAGTTATTTGCATCGTACCATCCATGAGCGGGGGCTGGAAATTGGCTAAGCTGATAAAAAAGGCGCTGAAGGCTGACGAGGGCATTAAAGAAAATTTTTATTATTACCATACCCCAGAATCATTAAAGAAACTCTTCCAGGACGCCGGATTTAAAACCTGTCTGGTGAAGGAAATCCGTATCCTGTTCTTTATAAAACATCTCGCTGGAATAGGGTTGAATTGATTATCTCCTTTATGGAGATTATAATAATTTTCTTTACCCCCGCCTATGCCAGCATCAGTGTGGACGTTACGGGAATATTTGATTTTCTGGCCTATAAGATTGTATACAAGGCCAAGGGGGATGGCTGTAAACTGTTTTTGTTCTTCTATCTGTTTGCCTGTCCGTTGACCGCCTTCACCTCAAATGACATTGTAATTCATGTTATGCAAGATATGATTTTTGTTGATACCTGATAAGCTCGTTTTCTTATACCACTGCCGCGGGTTTATCCAAAATGCTTGATAATAAAATCAGCCACGATTTTCATCACGCGGTTTTTCTCAGAAAAAGAATCTACCGCAAAAGACTTGGTAGCGTAGAAATACCGCAGACCTGAAGCATCATTGCAAGCGAAGCGAAGCAATCTCCATGCGTGCACATGAGATTGCTTCGGCGATAAGGCTGCCTCGCTTTTGACGCTTTAGGTCTCTTATTGAGAACGCTACCAAAGATTTATGGAAGTTGCTGAAAACTTTCATGCGTGAGCTTGAGTCAGAAGATGGAATCATATCGGTTGATGATACCATCCAGGAAACCGATTAATCGCAGTGGACGCAGGCATCTACCGGGCAGGCGGCGGCACAGTTCGGGGTGTCGTGATGCCCCTTACATTCGACACAGGTTGTAGCGTCGATTACATATAAAGCATCGCCTTCGCGGATAGCGCCTACCGGACACTCGGATTCGCAGGCCCCGCAAGAAATACATTCTTCGCTGATTCTATAAGACATTACTAATCTCCTTTGAATATAACTTAATGAAATCATACCGCTTCCCACCAATATCTTAGAAAGCACGTGTTACTATCACATAATCTTTTAGAATTGTCAATAACAATGTATTGATTATTGTTACTAAAACGTCGTTTCAGTTGAATCTCCCCATTGTAACTTCAGGATTTCCATAGTATAGTATTTTTATACCCTTTAATCCTTTTGAAAGACCATGCCAGGCAACTCTTTAATCCTAACACAGGCTGATATTTATACCCCCCAAAAGGTAGTTACAGCCGGAGCTATCGTTATAGAGGGGGGGAAGATTTATTTTTATGCTGACAAATTACCGCCCGATAAAAAATGTAGTGCAGACCTTTTAGGTCTGCCTCAGCGGAGGGCAGGGCTAAAGCCCTGCGCTACATTAGCCGAAAGCCTTAATCTAAAGGGTTGTATTCTTGTCCCCGGATTCATCGATCTGCACAATCACGGGGCAATGGGAATAGATTTTAACGCAACCCCGCCTCAGGATTGGCTGCCTGTCCTAAAATATATGACCAGCCAGGGGACTACCGCATATCTTGCCACATTAATCAGCAGTCCCCATGAACACACCATTAAAAGTTTGACAGCCATCGCCAATTATTGCAGCCGAAATGCTTCACCTTTTGCCGAATGCCTGGGCATCCACTTGGAGGGGCCGTATCTTAACCCGCAGCAAAAGGGAATACACAACGAAAAGTTTTTGCGCCTCCCGAATATCCCGGAAATTGAAGAATACATTACAGCCGGTCGAAACTACTTAAAAATGCTGACTTTTGCTCCGGAATTAGACTCAAGCATCATCCCCTACCTTGTCGAACAGCATATAATCCCCGCCGCCGGACATTCCACCGCCGGTTATGACACCTCCTGCCGGGCTATCTCCGCCGGTCTTAAATATGCCGTGCATACCTGCAACGCCATGCCTGTGCGTCACCACCGGGAGCCGGGAATACTGGGTGCGGTTTTGGAAGACGACCGGGTCTGTTGCGAACTCATCGCCGACGGCATCCATCTGCATCCCGCCCTGCTTAAATTAGTTTATAAAATCAAAGGGGCGCGGAAATTAGTCCTGTCCACCGATTCCATTCCCCCGGCGGGATTGCCTCCCGGTCAATACTGCTTGCAGGATCAAACCATAGTAAATGATAGCAGCAGACTGAGTAATCCGGCGGGAAAACTGGCCGGAAGCAGTTTAACTCTGGTCACGGCTGTCAAAAATATGCTAAAATGGAGCGGTTGTACTTTATCCGAAGCCTTAACCATGGCCAGTTTTAACCCGGCGCGTATATTAGGCTTAGCGAATAAGGGGGAAATAGCCGAGGGCAAGGATGCGGATTTAATAGTTTTTTATCCGGATTTAACAATCAGAATGGTAATCAAGGGGGGAAATATCGTTTGGCCTTAAAGATTTTATTATTGAGGCTCTTGCAAGACTATCTGTCATCCCCGAACGCCTTTATCGGGGATATGGTTTTTCAAGCAGTTAAAACCAGATTCCCGCTCAAAATCGTTGCGGGAATGACATTTTTGGGACTTTTGCAAGAGTCTCTATTTATCCTCCTGATTTTTTCATCCCTCAAAAATGCTTATGCCGATAACGGTGATTTGGTTCGTCAAACTTATCTGGAGGCGCATTGCGCCTATGAGACGGAGGATTATCAACAAGCCGTCCGGAAATTCTCATCCCTGCAAAACAGTTATCCTCAGATGGGCGATTACGTCCAGCATTACCTGGCGCTCTCGCAAGCCGCTTTGGGAGATTACGCCCAGGCCCAGCAGTCCTGGCAAAGACTTCTTGACCTTTATCCTGACAGCCGGTTAAAACAGGCCGCCCGGATAAGTTGCGCGGATGTTTATCTGCGTCAGGAATTTTATTTAAGCGCCGCCAGGCTTTATCGGCAATTACTTAATGACGGTCTTAAAAATAAAGCGGATTTGGGTAAGGTTTATTTTAACTTAGGGTTGGCATTGGAAGCCTTAAACCAAACCGAGCAGGCCGCCGCCCTCTATCAGCATGTATGGTATAGTTATCCGACTCTTGCCTCGCTAGCTCAAATAAAAGAACGGATGGATTTCCTGGAGGCTAAACATCGCTGGGGGTTGCCTCAGAAAAGTGAGGCTTTATATTGGGGAAAAATCCAGGCGCTCCAGGCGGAAGGCGACTGTCTTGCCGCCTTACAAATCATTGAAGATTACCTCAAGGAATTTCCGGAATCTAAATTACTTCCCAAGCTTTTCTATACGCGGGGAGAGATTTATCTCGACCTGAATCAAAGGCAAAACGCCCTGGATGAATTCAAAAAGGTATACCGGAATTATCCCCAAAGCGACTGGGCGACAACCGCTCTTTTTCAGACGGGTAAAATATGCTGGAACCTGGGACATGACCCGGAAGCCGTCAGATATTTAGCCTTGTTAGTCAGGAAATATCCGCATAGTAAATGGCTGGACAATGCCTTATATATTTTGGGGCGGATTCACGAAAGTAATGAGGCTTATAACCGCGCTTTAAACACCTACCAAAGATTGGCAAAAAGTTATCCCCGTTCCACCTGGGCGGATCAAGCCTATTGGCGGATGGGGTGGATACATTACCGTTTGGAGCAATATCCGCTTGCCGTTAATACCTTTGAGCGTGCGCTGAAAAAACCGGTAAAATCTCCCTGGAAGGAAGCCTCCCTTTATTGGAAAGGGCGCGCCTGGGAAAATTTAAAGGAAACTGAGAAAGCGACTGCTACCTATAATAAAATAATCAGCACCGTCAATTATACTTACTATGCCCAATTAGCACAGAAGCGTATCTCCAGGTTGAGCCAAAAAAATACCTTCACCCCCCCTCCCGACCCGGTGGAAAACCTCCCCTGGAAATATCCGGCCCAGATTAAAGGAAACGACGATGCAAATTTCCATCTGATACGCTCTCTGGAATTATCTCAGCTTGCCTTAACTGAGGATTTAAAGGCCGAACTGGATGAATTGAATAAAAGCTCCCAGCCGGATTTGGATTTCTGGCTGTATTTAAGCCGGGCTTATCAGTCTTTAGGCGCATATCCGCAAGCCGTCAGGGCGATTTTAATTTATCAAAACCTCAATCATTGCCAAAGGCATGAGCTGGACGCCAATCTGCGCGCCTTGTTATACCCGCGCTTTTATTGGGACAAATTAGTCAGGCAGGCGGAAAGATATAACCTTGACCCTTATTTGTTGGCCGCCCTAATCAAACAGGAATCGGCCTTCAATCGCCAGGCGCGCTCACGCTCCGGTGCTTTGGGATTGATGCAGCTTATGCCCAAAACCGCCGCCCATATCGCCGAGCAATTGAGCCAGAAAAAGCCGGATGAAGAGCAATTATTCAATCCGGCCATCAATATTCAGTATGGCAGCTACTATTTCCTGCAACTACTGAAACGCTATGAAGGGGAACTACATCTGGCTTTAGCCGCATATAATGCCGGAGAAGACGCGACCCGCAAATGGCAGACCAAAAATAAGGATCGGGACTGGGAAGAGTTTATGGAAGATATTTCCTACACGGAAACCAGAGGTTACGTGCGTCAGGTCATCAGCAACTACAACAATTACCTGTTGCTTTACAAGGAACCGAACAATGCCGTTGAATATATTGATTAAAAACATTACCGTTGTCGATGGGAGCGGAGAACCGGGATTTATCGCCGATGTCGGCGTCGAACAAGATCGTATCAGCCTGATCGGACAAGCGCAGGCTACCACTGCCGATAAAACCATCGAAGGCCAGGGAAAGGTGCTCTGCCCCGGCTTTGTGGATATTCATTCCCATTCGGATTATTATCTGCTCATCAATCCCCAGGGGGAAAGCAAACTGCGCCAGGGGGTGACTACTGAGGTCGGCGGAAATTGCGGCTACAGCGCTGCTCCCATCGGGGGTAAGATTCTGGCGGAAAGGCAGCGGCAATATCAGGAGAATTACTCGCTCGACCTGGATTGGCAGAGCCTTTCCCAATACCGGAAACGCCTGGAGGATAGCCGGATTGCCATAAACTATGCCCCGTTAATCGGACATAATACGATTAGAGCGACGGTTATGGGAGTGGAGAACCGTGAGCCGACTTTTCAAGAATTAAGCCAAATGGAGCAATTGGTTGAACAGGGGATGCGGGATGGGGCATTGGGGATTTCCAGCGGATTGGTCTATCCCCCGGCCTGCTATGCCAAAGCCGCGGAACTGGTCAGTCTCTGCCGGATTGTCGCACGTTATGGGGGAATTTTCACCTGCCATATCCGCAACGAAGGAACAAGGCTGACAGAGGCTCTGACCGAGGTAATCGGCATCGCGGAGAGCGCGCCAATCCCGCTGCAAATCTCCCACCTGAAAACCTCCGGCAGTCTTAACTGGAAAAAATTGCCCCAGGCCCTGGAATTAATCGAACAGGCGCAAAACCGCGGGGTACAGATTACTGCCGACCGCTATCCCTATCTGGCCTCCAATGCCGGTTTGCAGGTTTTGCTCCCCGATTGGGCGTTCGAAGGCGGAGTAACCGTGCAGCTTAACCGCTTGCAGGATCATGCAGTACGCAAGCGCCTGACCGAAGAAATTATACTCAATCACCCGGATGAGGAATATTGGGACAAGGTGCTGATCTCCCAGGTCAACTCCGCCAAAAATCAGCATTGGGCGGGCATGACGGTGGCCGAGGCATCCTGCCTGCAAGATAAAACCCCCGTAGATTTTGTTTTGGACTTGCTGATTCAGGAAAAAATGCAGGTGGAGGCGATTTTCTTCACCATGAACGAAGACAACCTGCATACCATTCTCAAACGGCCTTATGTGCTGATCGGCTCAGACGCATCCGTCCGCGCCCATTACGGCCCCTTGAATCAAGGCAAGCCCCATCCGCGCGCCTTCGGTACCTTTCCCCGTGTTCTGGGACATTATGTGCGCCAGGAAGGAATCTTGAAACTGGAAGAGGCTGTCCACAAGATGACCGCCGCCCCGTGCCGAAAATTGGGATTGAACCGGCGCGGCCTGATTCGCCAGGACTTTGCCGCCGATCTGGTTATCTTCGATCCGGCCCGTATTACCGACACCGCGACCTACCAGGAGCCGGTACAATATCCGCTGGGGATAGAATACGTCATCGTCAACGGCGCCATTGCTTTGGCCTGCGGCGAACCTACCGGATTGAGGGCCGGGCGGGTGTTAGGGACTTAGAAATTTTAATTATACCGTTTATGGTCATTGCGAGCGACCGGAGGGAGCGAAGCAATCCCGGCGTCTGTGGCCAGTTCTTACGGGACTAATATCATTTTATGGTTGTCATTCCCGAATGGTGTTATCGGGAATCTGGTTTTAACTGCCTGAAAAACCATATCCCCGATAAAGGCGTTCGGGGATGACAGGGTGCCTTATCAACCAGAAAATGATATAAAGTCTCTACTCCGTTAACGTTTAATAGCGAATAAATGTCAGGCCATCAAAATTGGTGGGCACAGCCCACCCTACAAAACTTGTTATCATAAGAATCATATTTAATATGATCAAAGAAATAAACCCCCCTCAGATTTTGTCTTATAAGTAATCAATTCAAGCGGGATAGTCTTTATATGGGTTTCCCCCGATTTAATTTGGGAGTATGTAAGGCTATCCCGCTGGTTTTAACCTAAACCGGACAAGCCGGAACCAAAAAGGTTAAAACAATGAAGAAACCACGGAAACACGGAAGAGCCGAAGCACGGAAAAAAATCAAATGGTTTTTGGTTCTTTCTGTGTCTCTGTAATTCAGTGTTTCTGTGGTTAATATAACTAGCGAGAATTATTGAAGTTGCAAGAGATTTTGCTCACGTTTTGTCAAGATTGAAGTCGTAAGAGACTAAAAGAGGAGGGCTTATTTTTTATGGCAGAACAAACCGGAGATGAATTTTCTTTCTTCGAACCATCAAATATCCACTCTGTAACAAGTTCATCCACAAACAGTGAATCCCGAAAAAATTCGGATCGCCGGAAAAATCCTACTCCCATGCTAAGCCGGTATACCTTTACAGGCAGACGTAAAAACAATCGCCGCAATACCGACCCGCAGAAAAATTATTACGTCGACCGCCCGCAAAAAAATTTAGCGCTGACGGTTTTCAGCACCTTCTTTTTAGGGATAACGGACGCTTTTTTAACTTATAGATTATTATGCAATGGAGCGGCGGAAGCCAATCCGATTATGAATTTTTGGCTTGGTATGGGCTGGCCGTATTGTATTTTCATTAAGCTGATATTATGCGGGATCAGTTTAACGATGTTGCTTCTCCATCAGAATTTTTACCGGATGCCCTATATCCTGGCTTCCCTTTGCCTGTTTTATTGCTCTTTAGTAAGTTATGAGGTTTATTTGTTGAAGATTATGCTATAGCTAATCCTGATACCAATTCGCTATCAATGATTACTGTAGCGCGGGAGTTCATCTCCCGCTTGCGGCGCTGCAAACGGGGGATAAACCCCCGTGCTACCAATTTATTTCATTTCCTTGAGCCTTTTAATCCGCTCGGCAACAGGCGGGTGAGTGCTGAACAGGGCGAAAATATCCTTGCCCCTGAATGGGTTGACGATGAACATGTGCGCGGTAGCCGGGGTACCGCCTTCCATGGGAATGCGCAGCGAATAATCCTCCAGCTTTTGCAGGGCGTTAGCCAGTCCCAGCGGACGACCGCAGATATTGGCGCCGGCTTGATCGGCCTTGTATTCGCGGGAACGGGAAATCGCCATCTGAATCAGCATGGCGGCAATCGGAGCCACAATCATCATCACGATCGCGCCTAATCCGCCGCTGTTACGGTCTCTGTCATCCCGTCCGCCCATCCCGCCGAAGATCATACCCCATTGCGCAATGCGCGCCAGCATGGTAATTGCTCCGGCCATGGTAGCCGCGATTGTGCCGATTAAAATATCCCGGTTCCTGATGTGGGCGATTTCATGAGCCAGCACCCCTTCCAATTCCTCCCGGCTCAACAATTGAGTGATACCGGTCGTTACGGCAATCGCCGCATGTTGGGGACTGCGCCCGGTGGCAAAGGCGTTGGGCACAGGCTGCGGGGTAACGTAAAGTTTGGGCATGGGGATGCCGGCAGTTTGCGTCAATCTTTCCACCAAACTGAACAATTCGGGATACTCGTTGCGGTTGACCTCTTTAGCCCGGTACATGGCCAGCACAATCTTGTCGCTGAACCAATAGCTGAAAAAGTTCATCAGCAAAGCCATCATGAAAGCCATCTGCATTCCGCCGCGGCCTCCTAAAGCCGATCCGGCCAAAACCATAAGAATGGTCAGAACAGCCATCAGCATACCTGTTTTAACTGTGTTCATTTTATTTTCCTCCTTAAATGAATTCTGATTCTTTTACTTACCACGAAGGACACGAAGATCACGAAGGGAAAATCTATAAAAGAAGCCATTTATGATGGTCTCGTAAAAAGTCAAAACCCTCATTTTCTTGTCATTCCCGTGAAAACGGGAATCCAGTCTTTTCAGATAGTTAAAACCAAGCTGGATTCCCACTTTCGTGGGAATGACGACTTTTTACGAGACCATCATTTATTCATTTTTCTTCGTGTACTTCGTGTTCTTCGTGGTAAAAATACTCCCTTAAGAATTAGCCTGCGCCAACTGCAAAGCCCGCATCATCGCTTTGGCCTTATTTACCGATTCCTGGTACTCGGAAGCGGGATCGGAATCGGCCACAATCCCGGCCCCGGCAGTCACATAAGCCTGGCCGTCCTTTACCAAAATCGTGCGGATGGTGATGCAGGTATCCATATTCCCCGAAAAGCTGAAATAACCCACCGCTCCGGCATACGGCCCGCGCCGGGTCGGTTCCAGTTCCTCGATAATCTCCATCGCCCGGATTTTAGGCGCGCCAGATACCGTTCCGGCCGGAAAGGCAGCCGCCAAAACATCGAAAGCGTCCCGTCCGCCGGTTAATTTGCCTGTAACATTAGACACCAGGTGCATGACATGGGAGTAGCGCTCCACCAGCATAAATTCATCCACCTTGACGCTGCCGGTTTGGGCAACACGCCCTACATCGTTGCGCCCCAAATCCACCAGCATCAAGTGTTCAGCCCGTTCCTTGGTATCCTGCAACAAATCCTTTTCCAGCGCCTGATCCTCGGCTTCATCCTGGCCCCGTTTACGCGTTCCGGCAATCGGACGCAAGGTGATTTTCCCCTCCTCCATCCGCACCAGCACTTCCGGAGAGGCACCGACTAAGGCAAAATCGTCCAGTTTAAGGTAAAACATGTATGGCGAAGGATTGATGCTGCGCAAGGCTCTGTAAATATTATACACCTTTTTCGGCGCTTTGCACTGAAATCGCTGCGCTAATACTACCTGAAAGATGTCACCGGCGGCGATATATTCCTTGGCCTGGCGCACAATTTGCTCATAATCTTCTCTTGGCATGTTGGCGCTAAATTGTGATTCCTGCGGGATCAAATCCTCAAGCGGCGGATGAATAACCGGCTGTTTCAACCGGGCGATTATCCCGTCAATTCGTTCCTGAGCCTGGATATAAGCTTGCTTAGGATCGATGCCTTCATCCAGGAAGACATTGGAAACCACTTTCACCTTTAGATTGACATTATCGAATATCAATAAATTGTCGGTGAGCAGGAATACCGCGTCGGGTATTTGCAAATCGTCGCTGGTTTTTATCGGCAGTTTCTCCCAATGTCTGACAATATCATAGGCCATGTAGCCGACCAATCCGCCCCAAAAGCGGGGCAGACCGGGAATCTGCACCGGCTGATAGCGCGCAAGTAATTGCCGTAAAAAATCCAGAGGATTAGCCACGTTTTTTATCTCGCGTTGTCCGTTTTTGATCAGCTCGATTTGCCGCCCCTGCCATTTTATCACCAGAGCCGGTTCCCCGCCCAAAAAGGAATAGCGCGCCCATTTTTCCCCGCCCTGCACGCTTTCCAGAAGATAAGCGTAGCGGCCTGAATCGATTTTAGCCAGGGCGGAAACGGGGGTATCCATATCGGCCAGGATTTCCCGATAAACCGGGATGACCGTGCCGGGTTTGGCCAGTTTCAGAAATTCATTGAGATTGGGTGTATACATGTTTTATTCCGATGTAGGGTGGGCTGTACCCACCATCTTTATTAACGGTGGGCACAGCCCACCCTACTTAAAAACAACGCCCGATACCGGAGAATACACCAGTATCGGGCGGCATAAGAATTATTAAGAATATATCCGTAAATAACTTTTCCCTCTTTGGCAAAGAGGGGTTGGGGAGATTTTCAAATTGAATCTAACCTTAAGTAATTATTCGAACACGACATATTGTCAAAAGATTAAATTCTTTAGGGAAATTACAATTT
>JACRJN010000188.1 GCA_016235675.1 Candidatus Schekmanbacteria bacterium | reverse complement strand
TAAATCAAGCGATTAGGCTAAATGTGTCTGATATTTCCGTAGGGGCGGGGTTTCCCCGCCCTCGGATTCGCAAATGGATACCCTATTGCAAACCAGGGCGAGGAAACCTCGCCCCTACATCCGCCGAAGGCGTTTTGTTCTAATTCTTAAGAAAAGGGGGGGTATGAAAACAGAATATTTGAATTTAAAACAACTGGTTAACTTTATTAGAAAAGCTAAAATATTTAGAAAAATCTGCCTCACAATTTTTTTGCTGAACCTGTTTAACCCAAACCATGCCGTCGCCAAAGAAAGAATATTGATTGACGATTTTAGTTCCGCCGCCGCCGGGACAGCCGTCCCTAAAGGTTGGGAACTGAAGGAGAACAAAGGCAAAGCCACCCTCAGGATAGAAGAGGAAAACGGCAATAAGGTGCTGCATTTACTAAGCAACAAGACTTCTTTCGCCCTAAAAAAAGAAACGGAATATAATTTGGAGGAATACCCCATCCTGACCTGGCGCTGGAGGGCGGTAACCTTGCCCAAAGGCGGGGATGTGCGCAAAAAGGAAACCGATGATCAGGCGGGGCAAATCTATCTTTATTTTGCCGGATTTCCCAAGGCGCTGAATTTTTGGATTATCGGCTATATCTGGGACAGCCTGGCTCCGGTGGGCGGAACTTTTCCCAGCCCCCAGGTTATCGGCAGCCGGACGCAATATCAGGTTTTGCAGAGCGGGACGGGTAAACTTAATCAATGGGTTACTGAAAGGCGCAACCTTTACGAGGATCATAAGAAGCTATTCGGCAAGAAGCCTCCCTCACTTTCCGGTATCGGGATATTGATAGATTCTAACGACACCAACACCAGCGCGGAGTGTTATATCGATGATATATATTTGGAAAAACAATAAATTCAGCCTGTTATTTCTTATGATTTGCGTTTTTGGATTAGCCAGTTTGGGGTATGGCAAAGAAGGGGCTATCGCTCAGTTTGAAAAAGAGCATCTGGACTTGGGCCAATTCCAGCCGGGCGAAACCCCGAAGGGTTATTATCTACTTAAAAATGTCGGAGATGAAACCCTGGTAATCCGGAAGATAGAGCCTTCCTGCGGCTGTACCGCGGCGGTGATGAAAAGCCAGGAAATCCCTCCCGGTCAAAGCGAAAAGATCGAAGTCAGCATCGATACCACCGGCAAGGAAAATAAAATCGAAAAGACCGTTGCGATTACTTCCAACGATGCCTTGCGTCCGCAAATCATCCTCGGTCTCACTCTGGAGGTTATCCCCGCCGGAAAACACCCCGCTTTTGAAATGGGGACTTCCCTTTTTTCCGAGCGCTGCAAGTCCTGCCATGTGGACAGCGGCAAAGGCTTGAGGGGCAAGGAGCTATATCAGGCCATCTGCTATCAGTGCCACGGCAAGAACGGCGAGGGCAAAAGCGCCGCCGCTTTAAACTCTCCGGAATATGCCAAAAGAGTCAGCGCCGAATATCTCTATAAATGGATCGCCGAAGGGGAAAAAGGCACCGCCATGGCCGGGTACAGCCTCGAACACGGCGGATTTCTGACCAAAGAGGAGATTGATTCGCTGGTGGGATTTATCCGGAATCTGCCGGAGAATTAGTCGGGTGGGCTTTGCCCGCCATTTTAATTTCTCTCGGCCTGTCCTCAGGCCAAAATATCGAAACTGTAGTCCCGTGGCTTTAGCCACGCAGTTTCAGCTTAGGCTGAGACTAAAGGCATGTTCATCTGGAAGGCTTGAATTATAGCTGAGAAGATTTACCTGTTTGTGAGTTATTATCGCATGGCTTTATGCCATGAAGATCAGCCCTGAAGGGCTGGAACTACGATATTATAAGTCAACAACATTGGAGCTTTGCTGTCAATGCTGTTAACTTAAGATGTAGCGTTGGGGTTCATCCCCAACAGCAGACGCAGGAACCTTGCAACGGAAGCGGGGGATAAACCCCCGCGCTACGAACTGATTTATAAGATAGTTTTGTAAACATCTCTTCGATGTTTCACCAAATGGACAGTCATTACACATTCATCCCGGTCAAGAGTATAAAGAACTCGATAATCTCCTACTCTTAATTTATAAACATCAGAAAATTGGCCTTTCAGGGATTGAGGATGAATAAAGTCAATTTCAATTGACAAACGTTTTATTTTACTCAAAATTCTTTGAGCAATAACTTTATCTAACTGTTTAATATTAGCTTCAGCTTTTGTAGTAAACTCCACCCTATAAGCTACCATTTAAGCCCCAACTCTTTGGCTAATTTTTCTCCTGATAATCTTTTTTTCGACGCCATTGAACCCTTCAACTCCCGGATAATCTCCTCTCTTAAGTCCAAGTCTTCATCAACAGCTAAAATTTCTTCCAGTTCTTCCTTAACAGCTTTTTTTATCAACACTTTAAAATCATCTATAGTCAAATCTGCCACCTTCATAACTATCCCCTCCGTTTATATTTTTATCTGAATATTATATTCATTATCCCCCATTGTCAACGCCTAAAACGGCGCCCCGATATTGGCAGGCCCACCGCCTTTGCGGTGGCAGAGCGCGCAGCTTCCGAAGCCGGAAAGCTTTTCCCGGATTTCCCCTTTATCCTTATTCTGGCTGTATTGATATAGCGGCGCGCCTTTTTGATGGGGATTATGGCAAGTAGGACAGACCAATTTCCCTTCCGCCAAAGGTATGGATTTAATATCCACCCGCATGGACATTTTCAGCATACTCAAGGTAATCGGCGACAGCGCTTTGCCGAAATGATCGACATTGGCCGGATGCTGCTTTAGCTTATCGGCGTGACATCCGATACAATGTTTTTCGATCGGCGCCCGCAGTTGCGCATCGTCCCCCGCTATGGGCTGCTCTTTGGAAACACTGGTATGGCACAAGAAGCACATCTGCTCGTTTACCACCTTATTTGCCCCCACTTGTTGTAAATGAGGATTAAAACGCGGATTGCCCTCCCCGTGGCATTCGGCGCATAAGGCCAGACGGTCATTGGGATAGCCGGTTTTGACCTGCCCGCTGCGCGGCCCGATAGCCACTAACTCACTGCTCTGAGCGATGCGCAGGAAGGTGGGATTGGTCAGCTTCTGGTTGCCGGAAGCAATCTGATGGCCTTTTAAATCATGACAAGTGGTGCAAGCCACCTCCCCTTTGAACAGCGGCAGCTTGATCTTTCCCGTCAGCATAGCCAGCCCCACAGGATGCACTTCCCCCGACAACTTTTGTCCCTCATGACAACTGGTGCAGAGCTTGTTAATATCCCCGCTGATTTTCAGCTTGGTGAACTTATCCCGCTCCGGCGGCGTCTCATGGCAAAATATGCAACCTTTATAGGTCAGATGAACGGTAGTCTCGGCAATCGGCAATTTGGGACGTGAGCGATGGAAATAGGCATAGAGGAAATAACTTTTGTTGCCGTGGCAATCACTGCATAAGCCGTTGACAATCCCCGGACGCAGGAAATTATTGGCAATGCCTCCCCGTTGTAAGGGATCAGAGCGCAGCTTCAACCCCTGCGGGCTTAATTGATGGCTGTCGTGGCAGGTAGAGCAAGTAATATTCCCCGCCGCGGTTACCGCCCCGTCTTTATTCAAAAGCGGGAATTTAGGCAAAAACCCTTGTTCCAGAGAAGCGGCGGCAACCAGGATATTCCCGGCTGCATAGGCATAAGCGAATGGTTCGGGGATAAGCGGCAATCCAAAGCTTTTCACCTCCTTCTGGATGATAAAACTATTGTCGGGATGCAGTGCAAACCGTGGAATCTTATCGGAGGCCGTCCCTTGTGGGGAATGGCAGCCGGTACACAAAGCCGCACCAATGTCAGGCGAAGTAATCAGGCTCTCGTCCCAATTGCGGATTTTATTGGTAGTCCCCGGATTCTTCGCCCAAAGCATGGCGGGTAAACTTCCGTTATGCACCAGATGGCAGGTGCGGCAAATCCCGCTCTGGGCGGGCGTTTCTCCCCGGATATTCTTTTCGTTGGGACGGTTTAAGGCCAGATTATGCGGGGTATTGACAATAGTTTGTTTATCCTTGTGACAATCGAAGCATAACTCCGAATTAGTGGAATCGGTCAGACGCAAAAAACTGGTCTTTTCCGTACCCTCGATCAACTTGCCGTCGCCTTTTACGGCCTGTTGCGGGTTCCATTGATGGGAATCATGACAAGTGGCGCAGGTTACCAACCCCTTATCAGCCCGCAGCCCCTGTTTATCATACAACGGCAGGCTGGTTTTCCCTCCGGCCCCGTAAATCCCCACACCCACCACATGCGAATTAGTCACCATCTTCTTGGAAGCGCACTCCCCCGGAGCGTGGCAGCTATTGCAGAGTTGCGATATGGCGTTTTGCGCAGCCCCCGGCTTGCGCGCCCATAATTTGGCGGAAGCCGCGGCATTATGCACCACATGGCAACTGCCGCAGATTTCGTTTTTATCGGCTGCCTGCCCCAAATGATTTTTGGCGCCGGGCGCGCTGACGGAAAGGTCATGGGCCGTGCCTTCCACCGTAATCTTTTCCTGATGGCATTCCAAACACAGGGCTTGTCCCTTTTCGATGCTGATACGCAAGAAGCTGTTGCGGTTGGTGCCCTCCAGGTTTTCGTTGGCCGCTTTCTTGGGTTCCGGCTCCCACTTGTGGGTATTATGACAGGTGCTGCACAGCATTTTCCCGCCGCCGTCCACCCTTTTCATGTCGTCATCATAGGTGGGGAAATGGGGCAAATCCAGGTCTTTATCCATCTTGCCCCCCACCGGATGGGAAAAGCCGGTCAACTTTTTGGCCGCGCTCTTCCCCTCGCTGTGGCAGCTATTGCAGCGCTGCGTTACTGGGTCTTTACCCGCACCCAATTCCTTGTTCCAGAGGAAATAACCGTCCGCAGCATTATGCACCGCATGGCAGCTTAAACAAATCCCGCTTTGTTTGATTGTCAATCCGTTCGCGTTTTTTTCATCCACAGCCGTTATCCGCAGGTCGTGA
The DNA here is from genome assembly GCA_016235675.1 of Candidatus Schekmanbacteria bacterium. Lineage (GTDB taxonomy): Bacteria > SZUA-182 > SZUA-182 > SZUA-182 > SZUA-182 > JACRJN01. The sequence continues at coordinate 3,401 of JACRJN010000188.1, read as the reverse complement.
TCTGTCCCTTGAATCCATTTTTCTTCCTGATGGCAACCGCTGCATAACTCATCCTTATCGTTCAGGGGCGATTTACGCAGGAAGCTGTTGCTTACATCACCCTTAACCTTGGTATACGTTCCCGGTTTGTCTTTATTGGGATCCCATTGATGGGTGTCGTGGCAGGAGTTACAAAAGACCTTGCCCTTGGGATCGTAACGCATCATGTCATCGAAAACGGGCAGTGTGGCTTTAAGTCGCCGCCCCAGTTCAAGTATACTGTTTCCAACAGGATGGGAGAATTTACCTAATAATCTGGATGAAGCCACCTGCTTATCAGAGTGACAGCTTGAGCAGATTTGAGACATCTCATCCTCACCCTTGCCCAAAGGCCGCTGCCAGAGGGAGACGGATGCGGCATTGTGCACCGAATGACATTGATCGCATAACCCTAAGGGGGCACCCGCTTTATCTTTCATAACCGGGAAATTTTCGTATAATTTGGCCAGCGGATCATGCGAGGTTCCCATAATCCGCCACTTATCGCTATGACAATCCCGGCATAATTCCGAATCTACATTCCGGGCGCGCAGGAAGCTGTTTTTGTTGGTACCGTTTTGTTTGAGATCGCCCTTGTCGGCACTACCTGAGTCCCAGCGATGCACATTATGGCAGGTGGCGCAGGTGACCTCTCCCCTCCCCTTCAATGTTCCGCTGGAATCGAAAAGAGGGAAATTGGAACGGGCGGCGCTGATGCGCTGCATCTCGACCCCGACCGGATGAGAAAATTCGCCCGTCTTTTTGCCGGATGCACAGCCTTCGGCCCAATGACAGCTATTACAAAGCTGGGTGACGGTATCGGTCTGCTTGTCGAAGATTTCCTTAGCCCACATTTTGGCGCCCTGCCCTTTATGAGGCAGATGACACCCGCCGCAAAGCCCGGTTTCTTCCGGTTTTTGCCCCTGGATATTTTTTTCGTTAGCCGCAATCAGGCGCAAGTCATGCTTGGTGCCCTTAATATCGTTAGCCTGCTTTTCATGACAGCGGATGCAAAAGGCCGATTGCTGGTTGCCCTCGACCAGAAGCGAATTTTTGTTTTTGGAAAGATGTAGCTTATGACAAGTTAAGCAGACGATGTCCCCTTGCGGGCCAAGTTTTCCTCCGGATTCCAAAACCTTGACATCGACCGGAGCTAAACTAGGAAGGATGTTTACCGGATGAGTGCCGCGCAAACTGGCTTTTTCCCGGTCATGGGCTTCCATCTCGGAGTGGCAGAAACCGCAGAGTTCCTGGGCGTTGAGCACCAGCAACTTATCGTCCTGCGCCTGATGGATAATGTGGCAGGTCTCGCAGATAATCGTATCCTTCGACCGGCCAAAACTGCCCCCGGCCTCCAGCAGTTGCTTGGGAATGCGTCCGGTTTTTTGATTCATCGGATGGTTATAAACAAATGACGACTTGTCCGCATACTCCTTGCGCCCGCCTTCGGTGGTGGTGGTTCCGGTAACGATAAAGTCCAATCCAGTGGGGCTGACGGAAGCTCCGTCGATCTTCATTTGGGGATGGCATTCTAAGCAGAGCGAGGAGCTATGGTTCTCAAAACGCAGGGGTAGTTTGTTGCTGTATAGGTAAGGGGTCTTTTCCCCCTCCGTCTGGTTTGTGCCCACCACATGGCAGGTGCCGCAATAGAGTTGCCCTTTGTTGAGGGGAAATTTTTTGGGGATTCGCACTTGACCGGAAGGCGTGACATAAACCGGGTGCCCATGTTTCATCCAGACCGAACACTCCCGGTTTACTCCTTCTATCTCGTCGGCCTTATGACAAACGGTGCAAATTTCCTCGGCAACTGTTTTGGAAGAGGCTTCCGGGGGAGAAACCGGCTGAGCCGAAGGAGAAGAGGCCGTCAAAATCGTGACCAGAGCGGTATAAAAGAGTACTTTATAACTTTTTACATCCGACATGAATCGATAATTCTTAAAAGGTTAGGACTGGAACATATTGTAGGGTGGGCTTTGCCCACCATTTTAAACTATTCCCGGTTGATATTTGATGTTTTGATGTTTCGGTGTGTGTCACACCGAAACCACACAGGGGAACGTTACCCCTGGTTAATTTCGGCGTGGCACACACCGAAATATCCGAGATATTTGACTGGCATATATAATGTCAGGCCATCAAATTTGGTGGGCACAGCCCACCCTACAGATTCCCTTGTTCCGGCTCAGGTTCGAACAACTCTTCCGTCTCGTCGGTCTCCAAAACCATTTTCTCCAGCAATCCCCTGGCTTCATCCAACCGGTCTTCCGGCACCAGCAGGCGGATTTTGCTCATCGAACCGAAGTTTACCGGGTAGATATGGGATTTGGCCGCCTCAAGAACACACGGTATCTCATTGTTTTGCAAAAATCCTTGCAGGATATAAGCCTCTTCCTCTACCGAGGTTTCGAAAAGCGCCTCCCAATCCTCACAGGCCACCGTTTCCGGGCATTCCGTACCATATTGGTTATAATGGGTAATCTGCTCCAGACGGCGTTTGGGCACATGCAGACAGCCGTCTTTGTCCTTCCAATATTTGATGGAACCGTCTGTGGCCGTTAATTCTTCCATAACCGGCTGCTCGTTGGGATAACCCAAGGCTAAAACGCAGCAAACAGTTAAATGCGCAGGCAATTTAAGGCAGGCTGTCATCGCCTCCCGATCGATGGAAGACAGCCAGCAACTGCCGATGCCGTCGGATAAGGCAGTTAGTATCATATTCTCCATAGCCGCGCCTACGTCATACTGATAACCGTCGGCCTTGATATTGGTATTGGCCAGTACGATCACATACGCTACCGGCTCCTCTCCCTGCGGCGGGGTACCCAAAGGACTGATATAGCGCGCCCACTGCAAAGTTTCAAAGACCTTGGCAACTTGTCCGGCATCGTCGATGATCACATATTCCAAAGGCTGAAGATTAGCCGCCGAAGGCATCAGGCGTGCGGCATTAACCAACTTTGTCAAAACACTGTAAGGGATGGTTTGCTGTTTGAAACGGCGGATCGACCGCCGATGGACGATTAGCTTGTGAATACTCATTGCGGGTCTCCATGTTATATTTGACTTTATGATAAATATTTATAAATCATACCATTTATAAGGCTCTGTGTCAAAATAAAATCGGCTATCAACTTCCAGAAGCAAATTATCTTGACAATCATGGAATAGGCTGATATTTTACACGAAACAGTCAGGCCATTTCAGGGTGCCACAAAACATGAAAATATTGTAGGGGCGGGGTTTCCCCATAAGCGCTAAGTTGTTTTCAATCCCCTCCCCCTTGAGGGGGGAGGGCTAGGGTGGGGGTGATTCGGAATTTATGAGTAGTGTCAAAGCTAGAGAGTTGCGGAAAAACTTAACAGACGCCGAGCGAAAATTGTGGC